>CALXRW010000024.1 GCA_944390965.1 uncultured Clostridia bacterium | reverse complement strand
CGCCCATTAAAGCGGTACGCGAGCTGGGTTCAGAACGTCGTGAGACAGTTCGGTCCTTATCTGTCGCAGGCGAAGGAGATTTGAAGGGAGCTGTCCTTAGTACGAGAGGACCAGGATGGACACACCGATGGTGTAGCAGTTGTCATACCAATGGCAAAGCTGCGTAGCTAAGTGTGGAAGGGATAAACGCTGAAAGCATCTAAGTGTGAAGCCCCCCCTAAGATAAGATATCCCATAACGAAAAGTTAGTAAGATTCCAAGGAGACGACTTGGTAGATAGGCTGGAGGTGTAAGTATAGTAATATATTAAGCAGACCAGTACTAATAAATCGAGGGCTTAATCACGAGGAAGAAGGGAGAAGCTTTTATCTGTATATTTTTGAGTGTGCTGATAAAGGAAAGAAAAGAAGAAAAAAAGGTATTGACAAAGAAGAAGAAAAGTAGTATAGTAAAGAAGAAAATAATTTTCTGGTGATGAGAACGAAGAGGAAACACCTGTACCCATACCGAACACAGAAGTTAAGCTCTTGAGTGCCGAAAATACTTGGAGGTTACCCTCCTGGGAACATAGGTCGTTGCCAGTCTTATATATTCCTCTTTAGCTCAGTTGGTAGAGCGCTCGGCTGTAAAGCTGATTGAATAAAATTAATCGAAATGTTAGCAGCTCTATAGGGAAACTTATAGATGAAAAGGTGGCTAATTCGGTGAAACTCGTAACAAGTAGAGTTGACGACAATACCGAGCAAGGTGAAAACCGTGTGTAGAGACTTTACACCACCTACCTAAGTCAAAAGATATGGTAAAGAGAAAGTCCAGACTACAAATTATATAAATTATTATATAATGCTAGTGAAAATTAGTGTAGTGCAGTAACCGATAGGTCGTTGGTTCGAGTCCAACAAGAGGAGCCATAAAGAATAGCAGATAAGTAATTATCTGTTATTTTTTTTGCATGTTCGCTAGTAATTTAAAAATATATATTATATAATAACTAATATTGGAAGTGAATAAGAATGATTAAAGTATGTGAAATTTGCAATAACCAATTTGAGACTAAATCATCAACAAGGATATATTGCTACGAATGTAGTGGAGAATCTACAAGAAGTAACAATGATACAAGAAAGCATCAAAAAACAATATTAAGAAGAAATATGAAGTTACAAGCAATAAAGCTATTAGGAGGAAAATGCTCTATATGTGGTTATGATAGATGTATAGATGCCTTAGAATTCCATCATGAAAATCCTGCGATAAAAGAATTTAAATTAGGATCAGGAAATACAATGTCTTGGAAAGAATATAAGCAAGAAGCATTAAAATGTATTCTCGTGTGTTCCAATTGTCATAAAGAAATACATAGTAAGATTGGATATACTAATATCGAAGAATATTAACACTTAAAATAAAGGTAGTAGGATTAAACTCTTACTACCTCATAATTATTATTTTCCATTATTTTGATTTAATAAACTTTGAATCAATCCACAACTTTCTTTTCCTTCATTACAAATGAAATCTGTAACACATGTTGCTCCAAGTCCTTTTCCAAATAAAGGAGAAACTTCTTTTATTTGTTTTGCCATTTCTTTTGCAATGTTTCTTATTTGCCATTGAGCTTTATTACAACAACGTAATCTGCAAATCCATTGTGCTGTTCTTCCATTTATTGTTGTCATAACATTAAGCATTTGACAGCCAAGATAGAAGTATATTAAATCTTCTTCCATGATTTCTAATTTTTTAAACTCTTCAAGAACTTTTATATTTTTTTCAATTGCTTCATGATAAAGTTTAATGCAAAATTCGTTAGCAGATATTGTTGCAGGGGTAATAAAATTATGCAAATCCCACATTGGTAAGAACTCCGGAATTAATAATGAGTGCATTCTATGACGAGTTAAATGAGTGAGAATGGATAAAGATATTGGAATTTGAAAAGTGAATTGAACTTGTTCTAGTTCTCTACGTTCTTCTTTATGAAGAATTGTATCCATCAAATTTTCCCTAAATTTTGGCTCTGTTTTCTCTATTTCTGCTAAAATGTTCTTTGCCATTTTATTTGTACATTGGTAATGATACATAATAGAACTTTCTAAAATTACTTCATCAGGGATAGGGGTATGACTAATTAAAGTAGGTTTATCAATGATAGAAATATTAGGCCTTGGATATACTTTCTCTAGGGAAGTAAATGGTGTTTCGGATGAAGTCCTTTCGAGTTCTTTTTCTAAACTATCTACCAAATAAGGTACATATTCTTTAATAATGTGATAAAAAGCATTCCCTAATTCTTTTAATTCAGCGATTTTACTTAAGGTACCAGCAAGAAGTGAGACAGTAAGCTTTTCTAATTCTCTCACATCTAAGCCCATTATAATATTACCATAAAACGAATATGGAAGAACAAATCTTGCATCTTCTACATTGATACCATGGTCCACAATATCTCCATAAGTATTAAATAAGTATTTCATGTGTTTACTGTATTTTTCTTTTAATATATCATTATTTTTGTGTACATTACCATTTTTATCTCTAAATTCTGGAATATAAAAACCAACATTTCTAAAATCGACTTCACGTCTAGATTTGATTGTAAAAGAAGTTAAACGATAACCAATAATAGTTTGTTCTACAATTGGGGTTACATCACAAAGAGCAAATACTAAATAATCATGCTCAATGATAGATTTATGTCCCATACCAATAATTCTTTTAATTAATTTAATATTTTTTTCAGTATCATTGCAACTTTGTACAACTTCAAATACATTTCCAGGAAATCTAGACAATTTTCCAGCAGATGCAATTCTTCTAACTCTAGATTCTAATTCTTCTTTTGTATATCCACCTAATAATTCTATTTTCATTTTTTCTCCTTTGCTGTAGAAGTGTTTTTGACTCAATTCTACAAAAAATTATATTATTTTACTAAAACATATATATCATAACTATAAAAAGAATTCAAGAAGAATATAAAAATAAAGAGAAAAGATAAAATATATTTCCTCATAATCTATTTGACGAATGAGATAAAAAAGAGTATAATAGAAAAGGTAAAAATAAGGAGTGGTATCGAAGTGGTCGTAACGAGCCACATTGGAAATGTGGTTGTCCTGTAAGGGGCACGTGGGTTCGAATCCCACTCACTCCGCCAGAAAAGTAAGAAATATTTTATTCTTACTTTTTTAAATATAAAAAATTACTAGCTTTTTTCTATAGCATATGTTATTATTTGATTAATAAAAGTTTTGTTATATTATAAAATTAATTATCCCATTAAAAGGAGTTGAGAATGAAAATGAAGAAAAAAATGATTATTATTTTTTATATGGTATGTGCTATTATAGCATTAGCATGTATATTTTGTATTATAGATATGAAAAGAGTGGAGGCAAAAGAAGAACCAATTTTTGCCATACAAACAGATGTAGTAAATGATGGAGGAAGTACCATTTATATGGGATTAGGTTATAAAATAATTAATTATGTAAAGCCATCAAGTCCACCATTTGTTTCTATTGCTAAAATTGGTACCTGGTTTATGAAGTATAATAATCCTTTTAGAACAGATATTGAATATATTGATAGCCAATTCACTGGGACTATTATAGAAGTGGGAGAAAAATATATTATTGTAACACCAGATGAAGGAGAAGAAGAACTTAAATCTTCTGATCAAATTGAAGTAAGTATTACAAGTTCTGACGAAGCAATGGTAGGAAGAAAAGTAGAAGTTACTTATACTGGTGAAATTATGGAAAGTTACCCGGCTAAAGTAAATGCTATAAATGTAATCTATTTAGAAGAAGTAGAAGCAGAAGAAATGGAGGAAAAACTTCAGCTAATAAATGAATCAAGTTCACAAAAAGTAGAAAATATCAATCCTAATGTGACAGAGAAGGAATCTACTGATGTGGTGACATGGGAATATACAGGAGAAGTAATGGTAGATGATTCAGCTAAGGATTTAAGTAGGCCTATCTATGGATTTGAATTTCAATTAACATATTCCGAAGAAGACGATAGTTTTTATGCAGAACCAGGGATGGGAGATTGTGATAAAATAAAATATTATACCATTTCTAACAGTAAAATTATAATTGCAGTTGATGCAGGAGAAGATATATCTTACAATTTTTATGCCATTCATTTTAATAGAAATCCTTTAACAACCGAACCGGAAAATTGGTGCGAAAACTATGATGAGGGAGCTAAAATTACAAAAGAAGCAAATACAAATTTTATTGAATTAAAATTTAATAAAGATTATGCAAAAGGAGAATTGAAAAATTTAGACATTTCTTTTGGTAAAATTGATTAGAATATATTAATAAGAAACCAAATTTGTAAAAAATTTGGTTTCTTTTATCTTGACAAATAAAAATAAACGGAATACAATAATATGTTGTTGGCTTATTAAAATTATATGAAAAGAGAGAAAGGAGAATAGAGCAAAATGATAAAAAAATTAGCTAAATATATAAAGGATTGTAAAAAAGATGCAATTTTAACACCGATATTTGTCATTTTAGAAGTTGTTATGGAAGTAGTTATTCCTTATTTAATGGCAAAGATTATTGATGTGGGAATTCAAAATAGTGATGTAAAATATATTATAGAGATTGGAGCATTTTTAATTTTATCTGCTATCTTTTCACTGGTTTTTGGTATGTTATCTGGAAGATTTGCTGCAAAAGCATCAGCAGGATATGCAAGAAATTTAAGAAAAGCTATGTTTGATAAAGTTCAAACATATGCATTTGAAAATATAGATAAATTTTCAACATCTAGTTTAATTACCAGAATGACAACAGATGTTACAAATGTTCAAATGGCTTTCCAAATGATTATCAGGATATTAGTAAGAGCCCCAATTATGTTAATATTTGCTTTAATTATGAGTTTCACAATTAGTACGAAATTAGCTTGCATATTTTTAGTAGCAATACCAGTATTAGGATTCCTTCTAATATTTATTGCAAAAAAGGCACACCCACACTTTGAAACAGTATTCAAAAAATATGATGAACTAAATCGTGTTGTTCAAGAAAATTTGTCTGGAATTAGAGTTGTAAAGGCTTATGCAAAAGAAGAACTTGAAAAGAAGAAATTTAAAGAAGTAAATGATAAAGTTTACCAATTTTTTAAAAAAGCACAAAAGGTTGTAGCATTTAACTCTCCAGTTATGCAACTTACTATTTATACTTGCATATTACTTATATCTTGGATTGGAGCACAGACTATTGTTGGTGGACAAATGCAAACAGGTCAACTATCAAGTATTATTACATATGCTTACCAAATACTTATGAGTTTAATGATGCTTTCTATGGTTTTTGTTATGGTAATTATCTCACAATCATCAACAGAAAGAATTATAGAAGTATTAGAAGAAAACCCTGCCATAAAAAATAAAGAAAATACGGTTAAAGAAGTAAAAGATGGGTCAATTTCTTTCGAGAATGTTAGTTTCTGCTATAGTGATGAAAAAGATAAAGATAAATTTGCTTTAAGGAATATTAATTTAGAAATAAAGGCAGGAGAAACTGTAGGAATTATTGGTGGAACAGGAAGCTCAAAATCTACACTGGTACAATTAATTCCAAGATTATATGAAGCAACAAAAGGAAAAGTAAAAGTTGGAGGAATAGACGTAAAAGATTATGACTTGAATGTACTAAGAGATAGTGTTTCTATGGTATTGCAAAAGAATGTATTATTTTCTGGAACAATTAGTGAAAACTTAAGATGGGGAAATCAAGATGCTGATGATGAAGAACTAGAAAAAGTATGTAAACTAGCACAAGCAGATGATTTTATTAAACAATTCCCAGCAAAATATGAAACAATATTGGATCAGGGAGGTACTAATGTTTCTGGTGGACAGAAACAAAGAATTTGTATTGCAAGAGCATTACTAAAAAAACCAAAAATATTGATTTTAGATGATTCAACAAGTGCTGTTGATACAAAAACTGATGCACTAATTAGAAGAGCCTTTAGAGAAGAAATTCCTAATACAACTAAGATTATAATAGCACAAAGAATTACTTCTATAGAAGATGCGGATAAAATTATCGTGTTAGATGAGGGGAAAATAGATGGAATAGGAACCTCAGAGGAACTATTAAAAACGAATAAAATATACAAAGAAGTTTATGAATCTCAAATGAAAGGAGAGGAAGAAGATGGAAAAGAAAGTGAAAAAATCGAAAGTAGCATTTAGGCTTTTGAAATATGTTTTTACAACATATAAAATACAGTTTTTTATTGTATTTATAGCAATAGTTATTAGTGCTTTGGCAAATGTAATGGGCATACAATTTATTCAAAGGCTAATCGATGAATATATTGTACCATTAATGGGAAATCAAAATCCAGATTTTTCATCTTTACTTCAAGCAATTCTTTCTATGGGAGTCATTTATATAATAGGTGTATTAGCAACTTACATATATAATAGATTGATGATTAATATTTCACAAGGAATATTAAATAAAATTAGGACACAGATGTTTGATCATATGCAAACTTTACCAATTGGATATTTTGATAGTCATTCACATGGAGAGGTCATGAGTACCTATACAAATGATGTAGATGCTTTGAGAGAATGTTTAAGTCAGAGTATACCACAAGTATTTTCTGCTATAGTAACGATGATTACAGTATTAATTTCTATGTTTACTACTAACATTTATTTAACACTAGTTGTTATTGCAATGGTTATCGTTATGACGTTTGTGTCTAGATATTTAGGAGGGAATAGTTCAAGATATTTTGTAAAACAACAGGAAGATTTAGGAAAAGTAAATGGTTATATAGAGGAAATGATGGGAGGACAAAAAGTTGTAAAAGTTTTCTGCTATGAAGAAGAATCTAAGAAGAGGTTTGATGAACTAAATGAAAATCTTTGCAATAGTACTACAAGTGCCAATACTTATGCAAATATTTTAATGCCATGCATTTTAAACATTGGAAATCTTGGCTATGTTTTAGTTGCAGTAATTGGTGGAATACTTTCTATAAATGGAATACTTTCTATAGGAAATATTGCAGCATTTTTACAATATGTAAAAGCATTTACAAATCCATTAGGTCAAGTCTCACAACAAATGAACTTTATTGTTATGGCACTAGCTGGAGCTGAAAGAATTTTCCAATTGATAGATGAAAAACCAGAAGAAGATGAAGGTTATGTAACACTTGTAAATGCTAAAATGGAGGATGGAAAGATTGTAGAAAGCAAAGAAAGAACAGGATTATGGGCATGGAAACATCCACACCATGATGGAAGAATTACTTATGCAAGATTAAGAGGGAAAATGACATTTGAAGATGTTGTATTTGGATATACCCCTAAAAAAATTGTTTTACACAATATTTCATTAGAAGCTAAAGAAGGGCAAAAGATATCTTTTGTAGGAGCGACTGGTGCTGGAAAGACTACTATTACGAATCTTATTAACCGATTCTATGATATCCAAAGCGGAAAGATTAGATATGATGGAATTAATATTCAAAAAATCAAGAAAGCAGATTTAAGAAGATCACTTGGAATGGTACTTCAAGATACAAGTTTGTTTACTGGTACAATAAGAGATAATATTAGATATTCAAGGCCAGAAGCATCTGACGAAGAAGTAGTGGCAGCAGCAAAACTTGCTAATGCAGATAATTTTATAAAACATCTACCAAAAGGATATGATACTATTATTAATGGAAGTGGAGAAGGATTATCACAAGGGCAAAGACAGTTATTATCTATAGCTAGAGCAGCCTTAGATAATGCACCAGTTTTAATACTAGATGAAGCCACATCAAGTATAGATACACGTACAGAAAAAATTGTTCAAGATGGAATGGATAAATTAATGAAAGGAAGAACTGTATTTGTTATTGCACATAGACTATCTACAATAAGAAATTCTGATTTAATTATGGTTCTTGATCAAGGTAGAATTATTGAAAGAGGAAATCATAATGAATTAATGGCAAAGAAAGGTATGTATTATGGTCTATATACAGGAGCAATAGAAATAGAATAGAAAAAATAAATTATGGAGACGCTGATTTTATTGCGTCTCCACAACTTTATCTGCCAGGAATTAGGCTTGCAATTCTGCCAGCAAAATCATTAAAGTTAAGAGTTTGTAATATAACTTTTCCAGGACCAGTTAATCTTGTTAAAAATAATCCTTCACCACCAAAGAGAATATTTCCTAATCCTTTTACTGTTTCTATTTCATAGGCAACTGTAGACTCAAATGCAACTACATTACCAGTATCTACTTGAATTACTTGACCTGGAGCTAATTCTAATTCTTTTTTATCACCATCAACTTCCAAGAAAGCTAATCCATTTCCAGATAATTTTTCCAAAATAAATCCTTCACCACCAAAAAGACCAGCAGAGAATCTTTTCGTAAGTGTAATTTGACAATCAACAGAAGGTTGAGCACATAAAAATGCACCTTTTTGAATAATAACACCAGGAGAACCCGTTAAATCTACTGGCAATACGCAACCTGGCACTCTTGCTGAAAAAGCTATTTGCTCATTTTCAGCTTCTGCTGTAAAAGTATTCATAAAAAGAGATTCACCAGCAAGCATTCTACCTAATCCTTTTGCAATTCCTCCTCTTGTATTTGTTTCCATTTTAATATTTGGCGTTTTCCAACTCATAGAACCACTTTGTGTATACAAAGATTCTCCTCTACTTAGAGTAAATTCAACAGCAGGAACAGTTTCACCCATAATTTGATAGTTCATAATTTTTCCTCCTTTATTTTAATATAATTCATTATAACATAAGATAATATTTAAATACAAGAAAATTACAAATATTGACAAACGGTTACATAATATTGTATAATGAAAACGAAGGGAAAACAATATGCTAAAAAACTAACGAATAAAAAGAAATGAGGATTCTTTTATGGGAACCATGAATAAATTTTTTAAATATTTTATCTGTTTTGTGTTATTGTTTATATTTGTAACAATAGCTTCTTATTTTGTTGTAAGAAATACCTATAAAGCAATAGCAAAATGCGAAGTAGAAGGGGAAAGGCCTAAAATTTCAATACAAGAGGCAAAAGCAACATCAATTAATGGATTTTTAATTGGAACTGTAAATAATAACACATTAGGTTATATTTCTGATTTAAAAGTAAAAGCAGATTTCTATGGAAAAACTGGAACATATTTAGGAAGTGAATATTTAGCATTAGGAAATTTTAAACAAAATGAAACAAAGGAATTTAGATTAAATTTTAAATTTAACAAAATAGAAAGTTGCAAAGTTAGTCTAACAGAAGAAGATATTCCAGCAAGAGAAATGACAGAAGAAGAGAGAACAAAATTAAGACAACATTTCCTAGTTTTAACACTGGTAACGTTAATTTTGATGACATAGTGAAGAAAAATCTTTACAAAAAAAGAGAACAATAGAAACTATTCATTCCATGTGTAATTATTATGCTCGAAATGAATAGTTCTTTTTGTATTTAATGAATAATGAAAATGAATAGTGAATAATGAATAATACACAAAAATCTAATTCACACGAAAATTATTAATTATTCATTATTAATTGTTCACTATTCATTAAGGATTACTACAGTAACTCCCATTTCGCCTTCTCCAAAAGTACCAAGCCTAAAACTTTTTACATGAGGATGCTTTTTTAAGAAACTATGTATTCCGCTTCTTAATGCACCAGTTCCTTTTCCATGTACGATACGAACCTGTGATAATCTGGCAACAAAAGCTTCATCTAAGTATTTATCAATCACCATAGTTGCTTCTTCAACTGTAAGCCCGATTACATTAATTTCAGAAGAAATACTTTTTACTTCAAAATTAGATTTCTTCTGAGGAATAATTTTAGTAGGTTGCTCTGGAGTTGATGGCTTCTCTAAGTTATTTGATGTTGTATTAATTTTTATATTTCCAACTTGAACTTGTACTTCTTGCCCACCATTTGAGCTAGAGAGGATAATACCATTTTGTTTTAAAGTTTTAACGAAAACTTTCATTCCAACTTTAAGGTCATCTGGAACAAGTTTTCCCATTGAATTGTTCTCATTAGAATAATATTTTTTAATATCCTTTTTTAATTGCAATCTTAATTGATTTGCTGTAGAAGAGGAAGTAGTATGAGAAAGTTCTTTAATGATATCATCCGCTTCTTGTTTTGCTTCTAGTAAAATATTTTTTGCTTCCTCTTTGGCATTTTCTAGTAATGCTTTTTCTTGCTCTTTTAAATGCTTATTATCTTTTTCTAAGGAAACTCTTAAATTCTCAATTTCTTCTGATTTTTTCAAGATAACATCTTTTTCTTTATCGATTTGAGCTTTTGTATCATAGATATTTTTTAATATTTCTTCAATACTAATATGAGAGGTATTTAACCTAGACTTGGCACTATCTAAAATTTTAGTAGGTAGACCCAATCTTTGAGAAATGGCAAATGCCATACTTTTACCAGGAATACCAATCATTAATTTATAGGTAGGGGATAATGTTTCAAGGTCAAATTCTGAACTAGCATTTTCAAATCCTTCTTGGACTAATGCATAATTTTTGAGTTCCGGATAGTGTGTTGTAGCAATTGTTAGGCAACCTTTTTGATGTAAATTTTCTAGAATACTAATAGCAAGGCAAGAACCTTCTTCCGGGTCTGTTCCTGAACCAAGTTCGTCCAATAATACAAGACTGTTCTGGGTTGAAAGTTTTAAAATTTGAATTATATTTTTCATATGTGAAGAAAAAGTACTTAAAGATTCTTCTATACTTTGCTCGTCTCCAATATCTGCAAAAATAGTATCGAATACAAAAATGCTACTATTCTCTGCTGCGGGAATATATAATCCACTCATTCCCATTAAACATAAAAGTCCAACAGTTTTTAGGGTAACAGTTTTTCCTCCAGTATTTGGACCTGTTATAATTAAACTAGAAAAATCTTTTCCAATATGTAAATCAATAGGAACTACTTTTTCTTTAGGAATAAATGGATGTCTTGCTTTTTTTAAATCAATATATTTTTCTTTATGAATAACAGGTAAACTAGCTTGAATAGAGCGAGCAAACTTTGCCTTAGCAAAAGCAAAATCTATCTTACCAAATAAATCTATATTATTTTCTAATTCATGTATAATAGGAAGAAATAGAGAAGATAAATTTTGAAGAATTTTTTCTATTTCAGTAGTTTCTTCCAATTTTAAACGATTTAATTCGTTATTTAACTCAAAAATAGAAAGAGGTTCTATAAAAACGGTTGAACCAGTTGATGACATGTCATGAATTAATCCTTTTATTTCATTTCTATATTCTTGCTTCACGGGGATAACAAAACGATCATTTCTGACAGTGATAATATGATCTTGTAAAAATTTTGCATAACTTGAAGAATGAATATAGTGATTTAAATTATCTTTGATAGAAGTGATAATCTTTCTTTGATTTTTACGAATATTTTTTAATTCAGATGAAGCAGAATCTTCTATGGTATTTTCATCTATGATATCATGGAAAATTTTATTCTCAACTATGGGATGAGAATATAGATTTTGAAAATATGGAGCAACAATGGCAGAAAAGGATGTATCGATATCTGATGATATATATTCTTTTAGTTCTCTTGCTAACTTTAGGATAAAAGCTAAATCTAATAATGCTTTGCAGGATAAAATCTGTTGATTTAGTAAACTTTTAATCCATATAGTAATATCTGGAACTTCTGTTAAAGGAGGTGTAGATTTCCTTTCTAATAATATAATTGCTTCTGTTGTTTCTTGTAATTTTTCTTCTACTTCTTCTTGTGTATGGTAAGGTAATAAATGAGTACAAATATCTTTTCCTATATAAGTTTGGCAAAAAGATAACAACATAGTTAAAACATTTGAAAATTCTAATTTCTTAAGTGAATGTGATTGCATATATAATGTCCTTTCTTAGTTAATTTAATGGGATAGGAATATCATCCTTTTTATATTCTTCTGGTTTTAACCCAACTCTTGTTTTCATATAATCTAAAATTAGAACAAGGAGAATACAAAATACAAGAGAGATAATAATAAAAGCATAAGCAGTAGAAGTGATTTTTAATAATTGGGAAGAAGCAAAACTTGCTATTGTACTACAAATTGCTTCAAACAAATTATTAACAGAGTAAATTTTTGTCCTTAAATCAGCTGTAGAGAAGCTATTTAAATATTTTTTATTGAAGGTAAAATAGAAACCTTTTACAATATATTGTACAGCAAAAGCCAATAAAACAAGAACAAGTGTTATTAAATAAGGTGATTTTAAAATTACAACTAATCCAGCCAAAAGACAACTACTAACTAACATTATGGTTAAAACAGTAAGTGTTTTGTTACGATATTTTTGATGAAATTGGTTTTGCCTTGCAGAAGCAATACTTGAAAATATTCCTAAAGCTGCAAAGAAAATTCCCATATGTTCAACAGGAACTTCAATATCATAAAAAAGACTTTTTCTTAAAGTAACCAAAAGATTAATAAAACCATAAGAAACTCCTAAGAATAAAATGAGGCTTCTTAGTCTTTTGGATTTCATAATAAAATGAAAAGATTGTTTGAGATTTTTATGATATTGATTAGAAGAGAGAGTAGAACGCACATTAGGAACAACTTCATTAAAACGAAAAGCTAAAAAAGCAGATATCATACAAAAAATACTGGCTAATAATACAGGTAAGTATGGAGATATTGCAAATAAAAAACCAGCCAAACAAGAAGTAATTGCCTCTAAAGAAAAAAAGAAAGCTCCACCTTTTCCTTCAATTTTAGCAAATAACTTATTTCTATTAGGAGACTCAGGTATAGAATCATATAATAGGCTAGATTCACTTAAACTTTTTATTAAAAAACCAAAAGCCCCAAAAAAACCAGCTAATATAACCATATAAATGTTTATAGAAAATAAAATGAAAAGCATATATAGGGCAACAGATATATTAGCAATGATAAGACTTTTTCTTTTCCCTAATTTATCAACAACGCCAACAAGAGGAATTTGTAATAAAAATTTTGATAAAGTATAAAAAGCATCAATTAATAAGATTTGAGAAGCATTAAATCCTTTTACTGTTGTTAAAAACATAAAGGAGATAACATAATAAAACATTAAATCCCATGAAAACATTTTATAATAAGGAAAAAGTTTTTGATTATATTCTTTTTTCTCATCTAATATGGCAGTTTCCAATATTTATCACTTCCATTTCTTACAATGATGTAAGTATATACTAATATAAGAATTTTGTAAATATAAATTGACAAAATTAAAACATATTGATAAGATAGAAGAGTAAAGGAGAAAGCCATGATTTTGTACCCTAAACTGTATTTAGAAAAAGTAACAGATATTACAATAGAGATATTAAAAAAATACCATATAGAAGCCTTAATACTCGATATGGATAATACTTTATTAGACTTTGACAAAAAAATAGTAGAAGGTGGAAAACAATGGGTAGAGCAATTAAAAAGGAATGGAATAAAAATCTGTATAGCTTCTAATAGTGGAAAGAAAGAAAAAGTAGAAATGCTTTCCAATGAATTAGGAATAGAAAACTATATTTTATGGTCTATGAAGCCATTAAAATTTGGAGTAAAAAAAGCACAGAAAATTTTGAAAACAAAAAATGAAAATATTGCAGTAGTTGGTGATCAGATTTTTACAGATGTAATTGTTGCAAATCGATGTCATATGTTTTCTATACTAGTAAAACCTATTAAGGAAAAAGATATTTGGATTACAAAAATGAAAAGACCATTTGAAAACCATATTATTCAAAAGTTTTTAAAAGAGACGAAAGAAGGGGAAAAGTAAAATGTATTTTAATGATGTTCATATTTTGACTTATGTATTATTAGGAATCATTGGTATATTTGTAGGAACAATAGTTAATACCATAAATGATAGATTACAAGAAGAAAAAAAAATCTTGTGTAAAGAAACTTTTAAAGAATATAAAATAAAGGCAAGAAAAAATAAATGGGTCTTAATTTTGATTCCCATACTATATATAGCATTACTTTATCGTTTCGGAATAGGAAATGAAATTGCAAATCAATTAAATTTATTAAAATATCTAATATTAATTCCAATGTTAATTTCCGTCTTTATTATTGATTATAAAGAACAAATTATTCCAAACCGTTTAAATCTAACAATGTTTGAAATTGGTCTGATTTTTACATTTGTCTTTGGCATGATAAATTTAAATCTTGCAAAAGACATGTTATTGGGAATGGTAATAGGAGCTGGAAGTTTTTTAATCATTACTTTATTAGGTGGCCTGATTGCTGGAAAAGAAGCAATGGGATTTGGTGATGTAAAACTAATGGGAGCTTTAGGTCTATATTTTGGAGCTCTAAATATAGGAATGATTGCTCTTATGGCATTTTTAATTGGTGCTGTTTTGAGTATTTTATTACTCGTAACTAAAGTAAAAAAGACGAGTGATTATATCCCATTTGGACCATTTATTGTAATAGCCACTTTCATTATGATTTTTATACCATCTAGTATTGTATTAGATACTTTAATTACCGTTTTTACACTAGGATTGAATAAAAGATAAAATGAAATAAAGGAGGCTAAATTCATGAATCATAAAATTAAATATTTACGTGATAAACTAAATAGCCAAGAAATACAGGGAATGATTATATCTAATCCCATAAGTATTTATTATTTGACAGGGATTAAAGCAGAAGGGACACTTCTATTAACAAGGAAAGAAAATATTTTTATTACAGATGCTAGATATATAGAAGCGGTAAATAGTACATTAACAATAGATGATGAGATTATTACTTATGATGCTAGAAATATTTCCAAATATGATTATGAAGCTTTCTTTCATTTATGTCATACTGTGGGATTTGAAGAAGGATATGTTACTTATCGAAATTATAAAAAAATTCTAGAATATTATAAAATGAATAATTTGGTTGAGACAGAAGGAATTATCGAACAACAGAGAATGATAAAAGAAGCGGATGAAATTGAAAAAATAAAGATGGCATGTAGAATTACAGATGATTGTTTCACTTTTTTAAAAAATGATATTAAAATAGGAATGAAAGAACAAGAAATTGCAGAAACTATAGAAAAGTATTTTAAATCTCATGGAGCAGAAGGGACAGCATTTAGCACTATTGTTGCATCACGGTACACATTCTTCTATTCCTCATGCTATGCCTACAGATAGGAGAATTCAAGCAGGAGACATCATTACGATTGATTTCGGATGTCGTTACCAAGGATATACTTCTGATATGACAAGAACGATATTTGTTAAAAGTATACCAGAGCAAGTAAAACCAATTTATGACCTAGTATTACAAAATCAAGAATATGCTGTTAATGAAATAAAAGAAGGAGCTAATATAAAAGCAATTAATAATGTGGTAGAAAATAGTTTTAAATTTAAAGGATTTTCACAAGTACATGCATTGGGACATGGAGTAGGACTAGAAAATCATGAACTCCCTTTTATCACATTAAACAATAATCAAATTTTAAAAGAGAACATGGTAGTCACAATTGAACCAGGAATTTACATTCCAGGAAAATTTGGAGTTAGAATTGAAGATACTGTTTTAGTAACAAAAGACGGAAGCGAAATTTTAACACAGTCTGAAAAAGGATATGTAATAGTATAAAGAAAAGTGACAAGATATTGATTTTTCTTTAAATATGTAGTAAAATAGGTATGTTAAAAAGTTAAATTAAGGGAGGAACAAAAATGGCAGAAGTTTATATGGCAGGAGATATTAGAAATGGAACTACATTTGAAATGGATAATTCAGTTTATAAAGTGGTAGAATTCCAACACGTAAAACCAGGAAAAGGAGCAGCATTTGTCAGAACAAAGTTAAAAAATGTAATTAATGGTTCAGTGCTTGAAAAAACATTTAATCCATCTGAAAAATTACAAGGAGCACAAGTTGATAAAAGAGAAATGCAATATTTATACGTAGATGGAGATTTATATTATTTTATGGATAACGAAACTTATGAGCAAATTCCATTAAATAAAGAACAATTAGGAGATACTTTAAAATTTCTAAAAGAAAATATGACAGTAAAAATATTGTCTTTTAAGGGAAACGTATTTGCAGTAGAGCCTCCTATGTTTGTTGAATTAGAAGTTACATATACTGAACCAGGATTTAGTGGGAATACAGCAGGAGCAGGTGCAACAAAACCTGCAACTTTGGAAACAGGTGCAACCATTAATGTTCCATTGTTTGTAAACACTGGTGATATAATTAGAATAGACACAAGAACAGGCGAGTATATGGAAAGAATCTAAAAGAAAGGACTTAAATTTTTATGGCAGATTTAAGTAGTAAATATAAAAAAATTATCAATAATCTTGAAAAAAACATTAAAGACAAACAAGAATTAGAATATATAAAAGAACAAGTATATGCAATTACATCTCTTTTTCTAGATGAATTAGATAAGATTATAGAAATTAGTGAAAATAAAATGCAAGACTTATTAGCAAACCAGACAGAATTACAAGAAAAAATAAACAAAGTGGAAAGTTCTGTAAATGAAATTGAAAAAGATATTTATATGGAAGATGAAGAAGAATTTGAATTTCAAATTACTTGTCCTTATTGTAATCACGATTTTGTGACAGAGTTAACAAATTCCACTCAAGAAATCGAATGCCCAGAATGTAAAAACATGATTGAATTAGATTGGAATGACGAAGATTCTCCATGTGAAAACGGTAATTGCTCTGGATGCCAGGGCAATCATGACGATGAAGACATGTAAAATCAGAAGAATAAAAATTATTAAAAATGTCAAACTTTTGTTTGACATTTTTTCGCTTTTATGATACGATAATGAAAATGAAAAATAGGGAGTGATGTTAGGTGAGAAAAAAAGACCCAAATGCATTGAATAAAAGAGAAAAAGCAATTATAAAATTTATTGATAAAGAATCACGAGAAAATGGATATCCGCCATCTGTAAGAGAAATAGGAAAAGCTGTTGGATTAAAATCTACAGCAACAGTTCATGCTTACTTAGCAAAATTAGCTGAAAAAGGATATATTAAAAAAGAAAATCAAAAAGGAAGAGCTCTAAAATTAATTAAAGGTGGAAAAGAAGAACAAAAACCAAAAGATTTTTATCAAGGAAAAGAAATGGTAGATGTTCCTGTAATTGGGAAAATAACGGCTGGCGAACCAATTCTTGCTGTAGAAAATATTACTGATACTTTTCCTATTCCAATTGATTTTGTAGGAAATAGTGAAAGTTTTATGCTTACTGTTAGAGGAACTAGTATGATAGAAGCTGGAATTCTAGATGGTGATTATATTTTAGTAAAGAGACAAAATGTAGCTAGAAATGGAGAAATTGTTGTAGCTCTAATTGGAGAAGAGGCAACTGTAAAAACATTTTATAAAGAAAAGGATCATATTCGTTTACAACCAGAAAATAGTAGTTTAGATCCAATTATTGTCCCTAATTGTGAAATTTTAGGGAAAGTAGCAGGAGTCTTTAGAAAATTAAAATAATAGTCATAATTCTACTATCACATTCATATATTATATAAGACGGACGAGTTGTTCGTCTTATTTTAAAATGAAGGTGATGTAATGAAAACATATTATGTGAGAATGGCACAAAGTATTTATGACTTCTTTCCTTGGATTAAGGGAAATACGTTGAAGAAAATGCTTTCCGCATTTTTACCATGGATGCCTGTTAAAAAAATGGAATTAGAAAACAAAGTAATTTTAACCATTCCGCTTTTAAAAACTAAGAAAATTACGAATAAACAATATAGTCGTATGGCAAAAAAAATAGTAAAGAAAGAAAGTTTAAGAGATATTGTACTTACAAAAGATTTGTTTTATCAAGAAGCATTTATTTGGCAATTAAAAAAAGATAGTGTACATATTTTCGATGGGAAATGGCTAGAGCAATACCTAATACCAGATTGCTTATTTTTTATTTGTAAAAAGCAAAAGCAAAATTTAGAAGAAAAAGAAATTTCTATTTTAGTTAATGAGTTATCAGATATCGTAAAACAAATCATAATTAACTTAGCACAAAAGGTTAGATTATTGAATATAATAACAAATCAGATAAATTCTTATCAAAAGATAGAAGATTTTTTATATCAAAATTATGGAATTATGGTAAGAGTTACTAATAATAAAAAAGCATTATCAAAATCGGATATTATCATTAACATGGATTACTCAGAAGAAAAATTAAATTACTTCTCTTTACCTAAAAAAGGAATCATATTAAATTTGGGAAGAAATATAAGAATAAAATCCAAGAAATTCGAAGGAATTAACATTAGAAATTACAAAATGATATTTCAAAATCAAGAGATGCAGGAATTCAAACAACTTCATTTAGAAGAAGAATTCGAACGAAAAATATTATATGAAAGTATTTTATACAGAAAAGATTCCTATAAAAATATAAGAGAAAAAATACAAAAAGATAAGGCCCAAATTACGGAATTAATAGGTTTAAATGGAATTATTCATGAGAGAGAATACGTCACAGAAAATTCATAATAATTTTTTCTTTAGCTATTGACAAATGCGAAAAAGTATCGTAACATTAGTAGACGAAAATATAAAGAAATTTTACCTAGGAGGAAGGCAAAAAAATGGAAGAAAAAGAAATTTTATTAACGCAAGAAGGTTATGAAAATTTAGAGAAGGAATTAGAATATTTAAGAACAGAGAAAAGGGCAGAAATTGCAGAACGTATTAAGGTTGCATTAGGATTTGGTGATTTATCAGAAAATTCTGAATATGATGAAGCCAAAAATGCTCAGGCAGCAAATGAAGTAAGAATTGCAGAATTAGAAAATAAGTTAAGATATGCAAAAGTAATTGATGAATCTGAGATCGATACAAAAACTGTACAAGTAGGAAATACAGTAAAAGTCTTGGATTTAGAATATAATGATGAATTAGAATATACCATTGTGGGTTCTACAGAAGTAGATTTAGCACAGAGAAAAATTTCAAATGAATCTCCAATAGGAGCTGCACTTTTAGGAGCTAAAAAAAATCAAGTTGTAGAGGTGCAAGTGCCAGCAGGTATTGCAAAATATAAGATTTTATCAATTACCATAAAATAAAAAAATATTTTATATAAAAGCTTGCGTTATTAAAAAAATAATGTTAGAATGAAAAAAGAATAGATTAAAAAAAAACCGCGTTTGGGAATTTTTTTAATCTATTTTTTCTTTTTTGTATAAAAATAAGGGGGAAGTTCTAATGAGTGCAAAATTTATTTTTGTAACAGGTGGAGTAGTATCTGGACTAGGAAAAGGAATTACAGCTGCATCTTTGGGCAGATTATTAAAAAATAGGGGGTATCGTGTAACCATTCAAAAATTTGACCCATATATTAACGTAGACCCTGGAACTATGAGTCCATATGAACATGGGGAAGTATTTGTAACAGAAGATGGAGCAGAGACTGATTTAGATTTAGGACATTATGAAAGATTTATTGATGAAGAATTAACCAAAAATTCCAGTATTACATCGGGGAAAATATATTCTAATGTTTTAACGAAGGAGCGTAGAGGAGATTATTTAGGAAAAACTGTCCAAGTTATTCCTCATGTGACGAATGAAATAAAAAATCAAATTTACAATGTAGATAATGGCGAAGTTGATATTATTATTACAGAAGTAGGTGGAACAGTAGGAGATATTGAAAGCTTACCATTTTTAGAAGCTATAAGACAGGTAGGAATAGAAAAAGCACCAGAAGATGTTATCTATATTCATGTAACATTGTTACCATTAGTACCAGGTTCTGAAGAGTTAAAGTCTAAACCAACACAACATTCTGTAAAAGAATTACAATCACTTGGAATTAAGCCAGATATTTTAGTGTGCAGAGCAGATCAAGAAATTGAGGAGGGAATGAAAAACAAAATAGCATTATTTTGTAATGTAAAACCGCAAGATGTTATTTCAAATTTAACAGTAGATAATTTATATGAAGTTCCATTAAAACTAGAAGAAGAAGGTTTAGCTAATGCAGCCTGTGAACATTTAAAATTAAAAAACGTAGTACCAAATCATACAGAATGGGAAAAAATGATAAAAAGAATTAAAGAAATAAAAGATACTGTAAAAATTGCCATTGTTGGGAAATATGTGAAATTACATGATGCTTATCTATCTGTAGCTGAGAGTTTAAAACATGGTGGATATGCTAATCAAGTAGAAGTTGAAATTTCTTATATCGATTCTGAGACTATTACGGAAAAAAATGCAAAGAGTATTCTAGGCATATATGATGGAATTGTAGTACCAGGAGGATTTGGAAATAGAGGAATCCAAGGAAAAATAGAAGCAATACGTTATGCGAGAGAAAATGATATTCCATTTTTGGGTATTTGTTTAGGAATGCAAATGGCTGTAATAGAATTTGCAAGAGATGTATTACATTTGAAAAATGCTAATTCAACAGAATTTGATGAAATTACAGAAAATCCTGTGATTCATATTATGGAAAATCAGAGAAATGTAACCAAAAAAGGAGGAACCATGCGCCTAGGAAATTATCCTTGCCGTATTAAAAGAAATTCAAAAGCTTATCAAATTTATAATCAAGATGAAATTGTAGAAAGACACCGTCATCGCTTTGAATTTAACAATGATTATAGGGAAGTCATAGAAAAAAAAGGATTAATTTGTAGTGGTGTTTCTCCTGATAATGAATTAGTAGAAATGGTTGAAATAAAAGAGCACCCTTATTTTGTAGCATGCCAATTTCATCCTGAGTTTAAATCAAGACCAAATAGACCAGCACCGCTTTTTAGAGAATTGGTAAGAGCAGCAAAAGAGAAAAATAGTGAAACTAATTTGTCTGAAATGTGAATTTATTGAGATTTTTTTCAGAAGTACTTGACATTTTTTTAGAAAAGGTATAAATTATTAGCAGTCGACAAGAACGACTGCTAATGTTTTTTTAAGGAGGAATGTAAAATGGTGAAACCATTACAAGACAGAGTATTAGTAAAAATGGTAGAAAAAGAAGAAACAACCAAGAGTGGAATTATTTTAGCAGGAAATGCCCAAGAAAAACCACAAGTGGCTGAAGTTTTGGCAGTAGGACCTGGAGGAGATGTAGATGGAAAAGAAGTAAAGATGTTTGTGAAAGTTGGGCAAAAAGTAATTATCAGTAAATATGCTGGAACAGAAATAAAATATAATGGAGAAGAGATGATTATAGTTAAACAAAGTGATATTTTAGCAACTGTTGAATAAAACTAAAAAGAGTAAAAATATAAAAGTATTTAAGGAGGATAATTATGGCTAAGGAAATTAAATATGGAGAAGATGCTAGAAAGGCATTATTAAATGGTGTTAATAAATTAGCAGATACTGTAAAGGTTACAATTGGACCTAAAGGAAGAAATGTAGTACTAGACAAAAGTTTTGGTGCACCACTTGTTACAAATGATGGTGTAACAATTGCAAAAGAAATTGAATTAGAAGACCCTTATGAAAATATGGGAGCACAATTAGTAAAAGAAGTAGCAACAAAAACAAATGATGTAGCAGGAGATGGAACAACAACAGCTACTGTTTTAGCACAAGCGATTATGAAAGAAGGCGTTAAAAATGTAGCAGCAGGTGGAGACCCAATGGCAATAAAAAGAGGAATGGATAAAGCAGTAGATAGAGCAGTACAAGAATTAGCAAAAATCAGTTCTCCATTAAATGGTAAAGAAGATATTGCAAGAGTAGCAAGCATTTCTGCTAATAATCTAGAAATAGGGTGCTTAATTGCAGATGCAATGGAAAAAGTATCAAAAGATGGAGTTATTACGATTGAAGAATCAAAGACATCTAATACAGAGTTAAATGTTGTAGAAGGTATGCAATTTGATAAAGGGTATATTTCACCATATATGGTAACAGATACAGATAAAATGGAAGCTGTTATTGATAACCCATATATTTTAATTACAGATAAAAAAATTAGTAATATTCAAGAAATACTACCATTATTGGAAAGCTTAATGCAACAATCTGGAAAATTGGTTATTATAGCAGATGATATTGAGGGAGAAGCATTATCTACTTTGATTTTGAATAAACTAAGAGGCGTATTAAATGTAGTTGCAGTAAAAGCACCTGGTTATGGAGATAGAAGAAAAGAGATGCTAGAAGATATTGCTATTCTAACTGGAGGAGAAGTAATTACATCAGATTTAGGATTAGAACTAAAAGATACAACAATTGACCAATTAGGTAGAGCAAGACAAATAAAAGTGCAAAAAGAAAGTACAATAATTGTAGATGGATCAGGAGATAAAGATGCTATTTCAGCAAGAGTAAAACAAATTAGAACTGCTATTGAAAATACACAAAGTGAATATGACAAAGAAAAACTACAAGAAAGATTAGCAAAATTAGCAGGCGGTGTTGCTGTTATTGGCGTAGGTGCTGCAACAGAAGTGGAAATGAAAGAGAAAAAGCTTAGAATTGAAGATGCATTATCTGCAACAAAAGCAGCAGTTGAAGAAGGAATTGTTGCTGGAGGAGGAACAGCATATATCAATATTATTCCTAAAGTAGAAGAGTTATTAAAAGAAGTAAAAGATGATGAAAAAATCGGTGTTAAAATTATTCTAAAAGCATTAGAAGAACCTGTAAAACAAATTGCAGCAAATGCTGGACTAGAAGGAGCTGTTATTCTTGAAAATGTTAAAAAGAGCAGTCCAGGATTTGGATTTGATGCTAAAAACGAAGAATATGTAGATATGAAAAAAGTTGGTATTGTAGACCCAACAAAGGTAACAAGAAGTGCTATTCAAAATGCAGAAAGTATTGCTTCTATGATACTAACAACAGAGGCAACTGTAACAAACAAAAAAGAAGAAAAATGCAATTGTGGAGGAAGTAATCAAATGCCAGCTGGAATGGACGGAATGTATTAATCTTTGATAAAATGAATCAGAAGGACCTATTTTTAGAATAGGTCCTTTTTACTTTATAGGTAACTTAACCTTGTTGCTCCGAGAAAATCTTATACGCTTCTTGCTAGACCTTAAATTAATGTAACAAATATTAAAAAGTAGAGAAAAGGTCTAGCAAAGCTAGATTTGTCCTGTGAAATCATATAATATTTATAAAATGACTTGAAAAATTGGAAAGTTATTAATATAATAAAGTGAATAAAAATATAATAATACTGAAAGAAAAGAAGATTAGGAGAGATTTTAATGCCAAAAGAAAGAAAATTGAAAAAACAAGGATTTATGCAGGGTGTTATGGCTCTAATGTTTTCTCAATTGATCATTAAATTATTAGGATTAGTTTATAAATTATATTTAACCAATAGAGAAGGATTTGGAGACGAAGGAAATGCAATCTATAGTGCGGGTTTCCAAATATATGCATTGCTTCTAACTTTATCTTCCACAGGCGTGCCAAGTGCAATTTCTAAGCTTGTTTCAGAGAGATTAGCAATAGGAGATAATAAAGGAGCACATAGAATATTTAAAATATCTTTTGCTACTTTTGCGGTTATTGGACTAATTGGAACATTAATTCTATTCTTTGGAGCAGGATATATTGCAAATGTTATGTTAGAAATTCCAGAAGCAGAATTAACATTGGTTGCCTTATCACCATCTATATTCTTTGTGGCTATTGCATCAGTAGTAAGAGGTTACTTTTTAGGAAGAGAGCAAATGTCTGCATCTGCTAATTCACAAACTTTAGAACAAGTATTTAAGACACTCCTTACCGTCATTGTTGTAGAAATGGTAGCTATATTTACGGGAACTAATACTGTATTAATGGCAGCAGGAGCTAATCTTGCAACAACGCTTGCTACATTTTTAAGTTTTGCATATATTTACCTATATTATAAAAGTAGAAAAAAGGAAATCGGAGCAGAAATTAAAGCAACGGTAAATTATAAACCAGAAGGTATAAAAAAGATTATAAAGAGAATACTATTTGTATCTATTCCAATTTCTTTAAGTTCATTGATGTCAGCAATAAATAAAAATATTGATTCTGTAACTGTGGTAAGAGGATTAAAAAACTTTTTATCAGAAGCAGAAGCAAAAATACAGTATGGTATTTTAAGTGGAAAAGTAGATACACTAACTTCTCTACCATTATCTTTTAATATAGCATTTGCAACGGCTCTAGTGCCATCAACTGCGGCAGCTTTTGCAAAAGGAGAAAAAGAACAGGCAACTAGAAGAGTTTCTTTTTCTTTGCTAATTACTATATTAATTGGATTGCCATGTACCGCAGGAATGTTTATTTTAGCCCAACCCATATTGGATTTACTATTTCCAAATGCAAATGCTGGGGCTATGATTTTACAAATTAGTAGTTTAACTATTATTTTTACAGTTTTAGCACAAACAATAAATGGTGCATTGCAAGGAGTTGGAAAAGTAATTATACCCGCTGTTGCTTTAGGAACAGGAGTACTTGTAAAATTAATTTTAAATTTAATTTTAGTACCAATGCCACAATTTGGCGCAAATGGAGCTGCTTTTGCTTCTGTTGTATGCCATATTATTTCTTTTTCAATTGGTTATACAGTTTTAAAAAAACATATTGATTTAAAAATGACATTTGGAAAATTTGTTGTTAAACCATTGCTAGCAACAATTATGATGAGTGTTATTACTTATTTTTTGCATGGAGTACTAACAAATACAGCAATTGAAATTTTAACGCAATATGATGTTAGTATAAATATAGCAAAGAGTATTGCTACAATTATTACCTTAATCATTGCTGTGATTGTATATGTTATTAGTGTTTTTGCCTTAAAAGTTTTTTCAAAAGAAGATATTTATATGATTCCATATGGTGAAAAAATTTATAAAATATTAATGAAAATTGGTCTTTATGGAAATGAAGGAAAGCGAGCAAAATAGCGGATTTGCAAAACTGCAAAAGCGAAAAACCTACAGAATTAAAGGTTTGATAAAAAAATAAAGAAAAAAAGAAGGATTTTGCCTAAGTTTGGCGAATTAATTTAAATATAGTAGATAAAATCTGCTACATAACAAATCTTATAGGAGGTAATTTAAATGAACAAAGCTGAATTAATCGCAGCAATAGCTGCTAAAACAGGAGAAACAAAAAAAAGTGCTGAAGCAACAGTTAATGCATTTGTAGAAGCTGTTACAGAATCATTAGTTAAAGGGGATAAAGTTCAATTAGTTGGATTTGGTTCTTTTGAAGTAAGAAAAAGAGCAGCTAGAAAAGGAAGAAACCCACAAACTAAAGAAGA
>CALXRW010000023.1 GCA_944390965.1 uncultured Clostridia bacterium | reverse complement strand
TATAAATATGCACCTAAAACATTTAAGTTAAGAATCTAATTTTAAAGAGAGTGATTATTGCTAATTACTCTCTTTTGAACCAAGGGACGGACTTTTTGTTCATTTCAATGAACAAAAAGTCCGTCCCTTGGTTCACGTCCCTTGGTTCAAGAGAATAGTCAAAAATTCTTCTGCCAATAATGGATTATTTTCAAGATATATGTTATTCTATTAAGAGAGTAATTAATAAATAATAAGATAGTGTAAAGTAATTTATGAAAAAAATGTAGGGGCGATTTTAATCGCCCGTTCTTCGAAGAAATTACTTAAAACAGAAGAATGAGGAAAAAAAGATAGAGATAAATTATTAAAAAATTATTCACATGGCATGAAACAATGTTAAAGCGTTAAAAAGTACAGAATATGTGTCCAAAATGTGAAGGATATGTGTAATGAATTGCTATTAATTACCATTTGTGATAATATATTATTTATAGGTTTTAAATTGGAGAGAAAAAAGATAGGAGATTAAAATGTTACAAATAAAGAATATTTCAAAACAGTATAAAACAGGAGAACTTATTCAAGTTGCCTTAAATAATGTTAGCTTGAATTTTAGAGATAATGAATTTGTTTCTATTTTAGGACCATCAGGGTCTGGGAAAACTACATTATTAAATATTATAGGAGGATTAGATCAATATGATAGTGGCGATCTAATTATTAACCACATTTCAACCAAAAAATATAAGGATCGTGATTGGGATTCTTATCGTAATCATGTGATTGGATTTGTTTTTCAAAGTTATAATTTAATTCCTCACCAAACAGTTTTAGCTAATGTAGAGCTCGCTTTAACAATTAGTGGTGTTTCCAAAAAAGAAAGGAGAAAGAGAGCATTAGAAGCATTAGAAGAGGTGGGATTGAAGGATCAAGCACACAAAAAACCAAATCAAATGTCTGGTGGTCAAATGCAAAGAGTTGCAATTGCAAGAGCATTGGTTAATGATCCTGACATTTTACTTGCAGATGAGCCAACAGGAGCATTGGATTCAACAACAAGTGTTCAAGTAATGGAACTTTTAAAAGAAGTAGCAAAAGATCGATTGGTTATTATGGTAACACATAATCCAGAATTAGCAAAAAAATACTCAACCAGAATTGTAAATTTGAGAGATGGCATGATTCAAGGAGATACTAATCCATATGATCCAGATGAATCACAACAGGAAATACCTAAACATAAAAATTTAGGGAAATCATCAATGTCGTTATTAACAGCATTTTCTTTAAGTTTAAATAATTTATTTACTAAAAAAGGAAGAACATTTTTAACATCTTTTGCTGGTTCCATTGGAATTATAGGAATTGCATTAATATTATCACTATCCTCTGGTTTTCAAAATTATGTAGATAAAATTCAGGAAGATACATTAACTTCATATCCTCTTACAGTACAATCAGAAACAGCAGATATGGCTTCTATGTTGCTTTCGGTAACAGGAGACAACTCTGAGGAAGAAGAAATACCAGAAAAAACTGTAAGAGAACAGCAAAATATAAAAGACATGTTTGGAAGTCTTGGGAAAAATGACTTAAAATCATTTAAACAATATTTAGAAGAAAACGAAGAAAGATTAAAAGAAATGGTATCATTTATTCGTTATAATTACTCAGCGGTACCAACAATTTATACGAGAGATGTAAATAATGAATTAATGCAAGTAAATCCAAGCAATTTAATGTCTTCCGTTATGGGAATTTCATCAAATGTAAGTATAATGGGTAACTCTATGTCAATTTTTTCAGAATTACCGGATAATCAGCAAATGATAGAAGAACAATATGAAGTTTTAGACGGGAAATTGCCTGAGTCATATGATGAAGTAGTATTAGTATTGCCATCAGAAAATACAATATCTGATATGTTATTATATAGTTTAGGCCTAAGAGATGAAAGTGAATTAGAAGATTTAATTTCCCAAATAATGATGGGAGAGAAGATAGAAAATACAGAAAGTCCTTTAGAATTTACTTATGATGAATTAGAAAATATTGAATTAAAACTAGTAAACGCTTCCGAAACTTATAGATATAACGAAGAATATAATGTTTATGAAGACATGACAAATGATAATGAATTTATGAATCAGATTTATAATAATAGCATTAAATTAAACATTGTTGGTATTGTAAAGCCTAAAAATGATACATTAACAATGACTGGAGTTCTTTATACAAAAACATTAACAGAATATGTAATACAAAAAGCTTCCGAATCTGAAATTGTAAAGAAACAATTAGAAAATGAAAATATTAATGTATTCAGCGGAAAAGATTTTGATGAAGATGATGAAAGTACAGGATTAAATTTTCAAGATTTGATAACAATAGATGAAGGGGCTATTGCATCAGCATTTAATGTTAATATTAACCAAGCTGATATTGAGCAAATGACACAAGGATATATGAAAGAAATTTCAAATGCCATAACAGCTGATACATCCAAAGCACAAGCCATGTTTATTAGCAACTTATCTACAATCACTAAAAACATACTGAATGATTATGTTGCAAGAAATCAAGTAGGAGGTTTTGCAACGATTAAACTAAGTGAAGTAGAAAATATTGTAACAAATGGGCTAGCAATGGAAGAAAATAAGCCAATTTTAGCAAGTATGGAAGCACAATATGTGATTCCTCAAGATACTTTTAGTCAAATATATAGTGGAATAATCACTGGTTTTTTGAAACAATATATAACAATGATGGCAGGAGTGGAAAATGTTTTACCAGAAAATCCGGATGCTTCAGAAACGAATCTAGAGGAAAATATTGAAGCAGGAGAAAATACACAAACAGATACAGAGCCTTCAGAAGAACCAAGTGATGACTTGACAGCAATTTTAGTTGCAGATATGGTTGATACAATGGTAGATACATTGGTACAACAAGACGGAATTATATCTGCAACAAACCAAATTGCAATTACCATGACAGAAGCAACAATGCAAAAGACAATTTTAACAAAAGTAGGAGAATTAACAGGAAGACTTATGGAAAGTTTGGCTTCTTCCTTTAACATTGATACTGAAAAATTTGCTGGGGCTTTCAAATTCGAAATGAATGAAGAAGAAATAAGACGTTTAATGCAGACAATGTCTACAACAAATGCAACGGAAAATGCCAATACTAATCTTCTAAAATTAGGTTATCAAGATAAGAATGAACCAACAAGCATTTTGTTCTATTTTAAAGATTTTGATTCTAAAGAATTATTTTTAGAGTTTATGGATGATTATAATAAAAAAATGGAACAAGAAGATGAAAATAAAGTAATAAAATATTCAGATTTAACAGGATTATTAATGTCATCAGTAAAAACAATTATTGATAGTGTAAGTTATGTATTAATTGCATTTGTAAGCATTTCACTTATTGTATCTTCTATCATGATTGGTATTATCACGTATATCTCTGTATTAGAAAGGACCAAGGAGATTGGTGTATTAAGAGCTATAGGAGCATCTAAAAGAAATATATCTTCTATATTTAATGCAGAAACATTTATTGTAGGATTGTTTTCTGGTTTAATTGGAATTGCTGTAACTTTATTATTATTAATTCCAATTAATATGATTATTCATAGCGTAAATACCGATATTACGGCTGTACTTCCATTTGCAGGAGGATTAATACTAGTAATTTTAAGTGTAATCCTTACTTTAATTGGTGGATTAATTCCATCAAAGGCAGCTGCAAAAAAGGACCCAGTATTAGCATTAAGAACAGAATAAAAGTAATGTATAAATCCACCAATTTTGGAGAAAATATTGAAAAATATATTTTCATGAAAAAGGTGGATTTTTATGTGGAATCGAAAAAAAATATTACCTGTTCTTTTATTGGTAATCACTTTTATTACTTTCCTATATTATCAAATTTTTTTAGCAGAAAATAATCAAGTTCAAGCTCTTTCAAAATATGGATCACGTGGTGATGAAGTAAGACAAATACAAACAAAATTAAAAAGGTGGGGCTATTATGATGGAAATGTAGATGGTATATATGGAAGTCAAACATTAACAGCCGTAAAATATTTTCAAAGGAAAAATGGTTTAAGTGTTGATGGAATTGCTGGTCCCAAAACTCTTGAAGCGATGGGAATTTTTAATTCTTCTAATTCATCTGGAGGGAGTAGTACAAGTTCGAGTGATTTAAATCTCCTTAGTCGATTAATATATGCAGAAGCAAGAGGGGAACCATATACAGGACAAGTTGCAGTGGGAGCAGTTGTTTTAAATCGTGTAAAAAGTTCCTCTTTTCCAAATACTATTTCAGGTGTTATTTATCAGTCAGGAGCTTTCAGCGTAGTAAATGACGGGCAAATAAACTTGACACCCAATGAAACAGCCAAAAAAGCAGCACAAGATGCCCTAAATGGATGGGATCCATCTTACGGTTCTTTATATTATTTCAATCCTAATACAGCAACTAGTAGTTGGATATGGTCAAGACCCCATACAGTAACGATTGGAAACCATAGATTTTGCAAATAAATTGACACACAATTTTTGAAGATTGCATATGATATCTTAGAAAACAAAAAGGAGGGATACATAATGCAAGAAGAAAGAAATTGTGGCTGTAGCTGTAACAACGGACCAGTTGGAGGACTATTCAATGGAGGTTGTGGTTGCGGAGATAGTGAAATTTTATTTTTCATCATCATATTCTTATTATTGTTCACAAATTGTGGATGTGGTTGTGGCAGAGGATGTTGCAATTAAAAAGAAAAAAGAGGCTCTTTAAGTTAGAGCCTCTTTTCATACTTACTTTTCATAATAAACAATTGCGCCAAAAGGATTTAATTCTTTTTCCGAACTTTCATTTAAAGAAAAAACAATTTTGGCAGCAGGTACAGATATTTTTTTTGATTGACAGGTCCTATTTAAAATTGCTGTTAACCTTTTATATTCAAAATTCCTATGGATGCTCATAATATCGGATTGAACTTCTATAAACATTTCCCCATTTTTAAGAATATCTTGATTGGAATTTCTTAAAATTCCTAATTGGGTATAATGTTTTTTCAATTCCTCATTTCTTTGTTTCCAAGGATATGGTTTTCTGTTAAATGGGTCTTTATACCCACAAACACCAACTTCAGTTCCTGAAAACACCATAGGAATTCCTCTAATAATATATTGAATTAGGCTAGCTAGTTTTAATTTTTCTTGAGCATATGTTACATTAATTTTATCATGCTCATATTCCCATTCTCTAAAATGATAAGTATCAAAACCATAGTTACTACGCCAAGGACTTTCAATATCCCACACACGACCATTGTAAGGATTTTCATTCATTTTATCACCTACAAGCATCGTAAGAGCTCTAGGAGTATCATGAGAATCTAATAGATTCCACAATAAATTTTGCACATGGTAGGGATATTTGGAAATCCTTTCTTCTGTATATTGAAAATGAGAAGAATTGCCATACCGTACCCATCTAATAATGGCATCTGCACGAGGATAATTCATAACAGTATCTGCCATGTCTATATATAAATAGGGCTTAGTCGATGAAGTGGCAAATTCCCATCTTTCATTAATAAAAATGACAGAAGGATTAATAGTTTTAGCTTTTTTTAAGATTGTCATCATAAACTCCTTAGGTAGAATTTCTCCTAAATCCAAACGGATACCATCTGCCCCCATACTGATATACTTTTCGATTACATCACATGCATACTCTTGATAATCTTTATCCAATTTATTGCATTGTGGCATATCCCGAAATCCATACCAGTATACAGGGTTTCCCTGATGATTCCATTCGAACCATTTTTTATATTGTTCATTCCCAGCTAATGCTTTTTGAAAAAACTCACTTCGAATTCCCATGTGATTAAATACAAGATCAACGCAAATGAGAATATCTTTAGAATGTGCTTCTTGGCAAAGCATTTTAAAATCATCCCAATTTCCTATATAGGGATCAATTTCTAGCTGGTTTTCTACATCATAATGATGATAAGTATGTGTATGGGAAATAGGACTTAAATAAATGAGATTAAATCCCATACTTTTTATGTCATCAAGAGATTTTATAATTCCTTTTAAATCGCCTCCATAAAAGTATTCGTTCCGAAACACACCATCTTCATCTGGCCACCAATTAGGAATGGAATCTTCCCATTGTTTTATAATTCTACCTTTAATTGGGCTTAATTCATCTCCTCCTCTTAAAAATCTGTCAACAAAAATATGATAACCTGTACGTCCTTCAAAGTGTTGCAAATTGTAAGTATGATTCATAATGAATTCTCCTTTCTTTACTTAAAGTCTGAAGAGCCTATAGGTTACATAAATATACTTTATCAACTTTTATAAGAAATGTCAATTTTCTTATAAAAATTTTTTAAATCTATTGCGTTATTTTTTTTGTTGTAATATACTTATTTTGTAATAATATGCAAAATAAGGTACAAAGGAGGAATAAAAATGCTAAAAAGCGGTATTTATAAACGAATTTTAATGTTTTTATTCATAGTTTTAATAATTTTAGTAATTAATATCCTTTTAGAAAATAAAGTAAATGCACAATATAGAACAAATAATTTAGATACTTTAAATGAAACACAATATCCTGGATATAGAGCTTTAATTGATGAACTAAAGAGACTACATCCAAGTTGGAATTTTACTTTATTATATACAGAACTAAATTGGGCAGATGTAATAGTTAATGAAACGCAAGGTCATTTTGAAAGCCCAAAAAGTTTAATATATTATGATAAAGGTGGACAGTGGGTATGTTCTATTTGTGGAACGAAAACCTATGATAGTGGAAAATGGTACTGTGCATCAGAAGCAGCTGTTGCATATCAAATGGATCCAAGAAATTCCATTAATGATTCTGATATTTTCCAGTTTGAAAGATTAATTTATGTTCCTGGTGCTCAAACAAGAGAAGGAGTTTGGAATATGGTGTCAGGTACATTTATGAATAACGATACATATGTAAATGCCATTATGAAAGCCGCGGAAACTTGGGGAGTAAGTCCATACTTTTTGGTAAGTAGAATGAAACAAGAACAAGGTTCCAATGGGACAGAATTAAGCAATGGAACACATGGAGTTTATAATCATTTTAATGTAGGTGCAAGTGGCAATAGTAGTTCAGAAATTACAAATAATGCTATTAACTATGCAAGAGATCATGGGTGGTATACTATAGAAGCATCTATTGTTGGTGGAACTGAATTTGTACTAAATCAATATATTAATCAAGGACAAGACACATTGTATTTTCAAAAATTTGATGTAGATAGTTCTGATGGAACTTTATATTCAAGGCAATATATGCAGAATATTCAGGCACCACAGACAGAAGGTATGACAGTAAGAAGTAATTATTTAAATAATGGAAAAATAGATTATGGATTTACTTTTGTAATTCCTGTTTATGAAAATATGCCTGCAGAAAGGTGCCCAAGACCTGCATCTGATAAGGTAGTTAGTGTAGACGCTCTTGTTAAAACAAATTCAACAGTTTGTTTCAGAAGTGGAAAAGGGTTAAGTGCAGGTGTTATTACAGAGATTGGAAATGACACACATGTATTAATTATTGAAAGAGCAATGACAACTGTGGATGGCTATTATTGGGATAGAATTATGTTGGATGATGGTAGAATCGGGTATATGTGTGGAGATTACGTAAAGGAAATTGCAACTATTACAACATGCAATGAAGTTGTTTACACAAATAATAGTGTTATATTGAGAAATGCACCAAGAATGACAGGAAGTGCTATTGTATCATCTTTGCAGGCAGGTCAAACAGTTACAAGGATAGACAAGGGAAAATATACATTTGATGGATATACATGGGATAGGATTGTTTTAGAAGATGGAAGAATGGGATTTGTTCCAACAAATTATCTAACAACACAACTACAAGGAAATCAAGTAAGAGTGAATGCAAATGGAGGTTTAGCATTTAGAGCAGAAAGAAACATGGACAGTCAAATTATAGAATATGTAGCAGAAGGTACGATTGTAACTAGAATTGAAATGGCAACAGAAAAAACAGGAGGTTATTATTTAGATAAAGTAAGATTACCTGATGGAAGAGAAGGATATATGGCAAGAGGGGCATCAGATGGAAGTAAAGTATATTTAGTACCAGTAGATGAACCAACAACACCAGTCACTCCAGACCCAGAACCTGATTCAGAACCAAATGATAATTATAAATTAGAAGAAGATAAATTAATTTGCGAACCAGATACAAATTTAAATAAAATAAAAGAAACTTACCCTGAAGCAACAGCAACAAGTGAGAACTTGGCTACTGGAAGTACAGTAACAATTGATGGAAAAGAATATGTAGTTGTAAAATATGGGGATTTAGATTGCGATGGTACCGTTACGATAATTGATCTTGCATTATTAAAAAGGCATGTTATAGGGACATCATTACTTACAGATTATACTTTAGAAGCTGCAAAGTTACAAACAAATGAAGATGAAGTATCCATTATTGATTTAGCATTACTAAAAAGACATATTATTGGTACAGAGCTAATAAAGATTTAGGAGGAGCAAATGAAAAAAACATTTAAGATTATAATTGGATTTATTATAGGAATTGGAATAATATTCTTGAGTAAAGAAGTTTATGGGGCTTCAGCTACCATAACTTCCTCAAGTAACAATATAACAACAGAGCAAACAGCAACAATAACAGTTAACGTTCAACAAACAGAAACATGGCATTTAATGTTATCTTCCAATGGAGGAGAATTAACAGGACAAACAAATGAAGCTGATGCCTATGGTGAGGAAAAAAATGCAACTGCACTAACAGCATATTTTAAAGCAACTTCACCAGGTACATATACAATATCATTGTCTGGACAAATAGCTGGATCAGATTTAAAAACAGAAAATATCTCAGGAGTATCGACGATAATTACTGTTACATCTCCTTATACTCCACCACCATCCACTGATCCAGAGCCACCAGTAGTATCAGAACCAAATTTCACAAGTGTAAATCAAACAGTATATGCAACAACAGAAGTGAATGTTAGAAGTAGTTATTCAACAAGTAGTGGTTCAATTGGTTCATTACAAGAAGGAGATAGTGTAACAAGAACAGGCATTGGAGATAATGGATGGAGCAGAGTATCTTATAATGGCTCAACAGGATATATATTTAGCCAATACCTAACAACAACAGCACCTACTGTTGATAATGAGGATGATAACGAAGAAGATAATCCTGTAAAATCAAGTAATAATTATTTAAAATCTCTAACAGTAAATAATGGAACTTTAAGTCCAAACTTTAATCCTAGAACTACTAGTTATACAGTTGTAGTAGAAGATGATTTAGAAGAAATAACCATTTCTGCAGAACCAGAAGATGAAAAAGCAACAGTATCTGGAGCGGGAACAATTCAACTGGAAGAAGGTAATACCACAGCAAGAATAGAAGTAGTGGCTGAAAATGGTTCTACTAATACTTATACCATTCATATTAGAAAAGAATCAGCAGAAGAAATTATACAAGTAGGAATTAAAAGTCTTAAAATACAGGGAGTAACAGTAGATAATAAAACAGAAGATATTTCTTTTATGCCAGATTTTAAGACAGAGGTAACAGAATATACTTGTAATGTATCTAATCAGATTACAAAATTACTTATTACAGCAGAACCAAATGAAGAAGGAATGACAATTGAAATATTAGGAAATGAAAATTTACAAATGGGTGAAAATGTAATTACTATTTTAGTAAAATCTGAAGATGGACAAGAAATTTATACTTATCAGATTATTGTTACAAAAGGTGAAGTAGCACCAACTTCACGGTACGGGTTTATTTAATTCTGAACATGGAAATACCATTCGAATTGTAATTTCAATTGTAGCAGTTGTATTATGCATTGCTGGTATCACATTTGGAATTATTGAATATAAACATACTAAAAAGGACACTACTAATAGTACAATAGATCATGAAGACTTTATAAAAGATGATACATATACAACAGAGGAAAAGCCAAAAAGGCGAAATGCATCAAGAGGAAAACATTCTTAAAATAAAAGAAATTTTACTTTGGATAGTCTTTTAAAAAAAGGAGATAAAAAATGATAACTATAAACCATGTAAGCAAATCTTATGTAAAAGGGAAAAAATCAGTAGACAATTTGAATTTAGAAATAAAAAATGGAGAAATATTTGGTTTTCTTGGACCAAATGGGGCAGGGAAAACAACAACAATTAAAATGATTACTGGAATATTAAAACCAGATGAAGGAGAAATCTTATTAGATGGAAAAAATATTGAAAAACAGCCAGTAGATGCTAAGAAAACAATTGGTTTTGTCCCAGACAGCCCAGACATGTTTTTAAGATTAACAGGCATTGAATATTTAAATTTCATCGCCGATATGTATGAAGTACCTTTGGAAGATAGAAAAGAACGAATTGAAAAATTGGCTAAACGATTTGAAATAGAAAATGATTTAGGAAGTAGTATGCAAAGTTATTCACATGGAATGAGACAAAAAATAATTGTGATAAGTATGTTATTACATCAACCTAAAAATTGGATTTTAGATGAACCAATGACAGGGTTAGACCCAAAATCCTCTTTCCAATTGAAAGAATTAATGCGAGAACATGCTAAGAAAAATAATACTGTTTTTTTCTCAACGCATGTGTTAGAAGTTGCAGAAAAACTTTGTGACAGGGTTGGAATCATCCATAAAGGAAATCTGATTTTTGTGGGTACTTATGAAGAATTAAAATCAGAAGTTAAAGAGGGAAGTTCTCTCGAAGAAATGTTTTTGGAGTTGACAGAAAATGAATAAAATTTGGGTTTTAACAAAAGTCTTTCTTAAATCATCTTTCCAGTTTGGCACAGAAAATAAAAATACTAGCTCAAGATTGAAAAAAATAGCTGCAAAGATTGGATATGGAATATTAATTTTATATTTAATTGGAATTTTTTCATTTCTAAGTTATCAACTAATTGAAACTTTACGTGCATTTGGACAAGAAACTCTTTTTGTTGGAATTTTCTTGCTTGCTTTACTATTACTAATATCTATACAAACTATTTTTTCAGCAATGAATATATTTTATTTTGCAAAAGATATTGAACAAGTTTTACCTTTACCAATAAAACCGATAGAATTGTTATTAGCTAAATTAAATGTACTTATCATATCAGAATATTTAATTGAATTTATTTTTGGATTATTTCCAATTTTTATATATGGATATATAACTGGAGCTGGAATAATTTATTATATTATAAGTCTTGTTGTACTTTTATTATTACCTATTGTACCAATCCTTTTCATTACTTTGGTGGTAATGGTTATTATGAGATTTTCGAATTTAGTAAAATATAAAGAACGTTTTCAGTTATTCATTAATTTAGCGATTATTTTACTAGCAATTGGTTTGCAATTTTTCTTTACCTCAACTGGTGAAGTTAGCAATCAAGAAATACTTGTTACAATGACGAATGTAAATGGTATGGTAGAAAATATAGGAAATTATTTTTTAGTTTTAAAACCAGCAATTCATGCCATTATCAATACAAATGAATTTATTCCACTACTTCAATTAATTGCATTTACTTTAATAAGTTTTATTATTTTCATTTTTATTGGAAATAAAATTTATTTTAAAGGTGTCATAGGAAGTAGGGGAACAGCACTTAAAAAGAGAAAAATGAAAGATAAGAATTACCAAGAAAAAGATATTGGATTAAGTTATGTAATAAAAGAATTTAAACTGCTAATAAGAAATCCGATTTATTTTATCCAATGTATTTTACCCGCATTTCTTATGCCGGTACTTTTGTTTTTACCATTTCTAGGAAATGATAATGGAATGGATATTCGTAATATAGCAGGATTATTCAATATACAATCTACTCTTGGAATCAGCATATTGCTTTCCATAATAAGCTTCTTATATAGTTTGAATTTCATAGCAATTACTGGAATATCTAGAGATGGAGAAAATGCTAAATTTGTAAAACAAATTCCAGTTTCTCTCTATGATCAATATATTTATAAGATTATACCAGCTGTATTTGTTAATTTTATTCCAAGTTTGATTTTAATAGGATTAGTTTACTATTTGTTTCCTGTATCTATAGGATTTATTGTTATTATATTTTTATTTACTATTTTATTTAGTTTTATTCATTCTATATGGATGTTATGGATTGATTTAAAAAGACCAAAATTAAATTGGAATACAGAATATGCAGTTGTAAAACAAAACATGAACATGCTATTTGAATTTATTTTTTCCTTTATCTGTATTGCAATCTTTTTATTAATAGGATATTTATGTATGACAATAAATGAAATTATTTTTATTCTTATCCTTACATTCATACTTACTATTGCATTATTATTTTCAAATCGATACATTCGAAAAAAACAAGATATATTATTTGACAAAATCAACTAAAATATAATGGGTCGCAATTTTTGTGCGACCCATTATTCATATTAAAAGTTTCTCTTAACTAACTATAAAAAGTTTAAAAATTTCCCATTTGGTTAAAGTTAGAAGTATCTGGATTTAAATAAGAGGCAAATTCTTGATTTCCCATATATCTTGTAAGATTTTTCTCTGATATTCCTGTATTAGCAGACAACTCTCCAATTGTATAAGTATTTTCATTATCTTCGAAATAATTTTTTAATTTTTGTATTTCTAATTTGTCCTTATTACTGCAGTTGATACATAAATCATCTCCAGACATAACAAAATTACCACAACGTATACATCTTTTTACTTCCATTTTGAAGCCTCCTTATTAAAATCAAAATCCTTTTTTTATTGACAATAGTGTATCATATTCTAAATAAAAAGAAAAGGAAAAATGTAAAAAAATATATTATTTTGCAATTGCTTTTACAATAATACGATTTCCATTTTGATTATTACAAGTAATTAATGTAATTTCTTTGTGATTTTCTATAGGTAGGATACAATCTGTATCATTTATAGAGACTTCATAGTTGTCATAGACATAATAAAGTAAAGTATTTCCGCTTAAATCTTGAATTTGAATAACATCATTTATTTCTAGTTCATGTAATCGACTAAAAAATTTTGTATTATCATAATTATGTGCAGCAATACATAAATTACCAAATTCATTTGGCATAGGACCATAAAAACGACAAGGAGATATTTTTAATAATTCATCACTTGTTTCAGAAAAAATAGGATAAGAGATATTTAATTTTTCAATGTTAATGGAGCCAATAATAAACGGTGAAGAAGGAATACGAGAAATAGATGTATCTATATTATTAACTGATGTATATAACTGTGAAAGCTGTACAGTATCTAATAATAACTCACCTTTTTTTTCCTCACTTTTCATTACATAAAAGATGTACAGAAAATAAAAAGATGAAATGAAAATGATGATAAGAGATAAAATAAATTGTAGTTTAAAAAATAAAGTTTTTTTATGAAATTTTTTTGTAACAAGAATTTGGTTCATATGACACCTGACACAATTTGGATTTTTCAAAGCAATAAAAAATGAAAAAAATTTTCGAAATTTGTTGACAAATTAAAAATATTCAGTATATAATAGTTTTGTAATCAAATGAAGAAATTCATATAGACTAACTATAATGATAGTATAATTATTATATAAAGAATTATACTATTATTAAAGAATATATTAGTCAGAAGGAGAAGAATTTTATGTTTAATTTAAAAAGAAAAGTATTTGCAATTGTATTAATTTTAGTTTGTTTATTAGTATTATCTAGTAATGTTTTAGCAACCAATACAAATGATATAGATAATTCTAATAGGCAACAAATTACAATTAATTCTAATACAAGTGGAACAATTAATACCAATACAGAAAACACACAAAATACTAATACAAATAATAATAACAATAATAATAATAATAATAATAATGTAAGTACTTATACGAATGATACTACATTACCAGATACTGGTATTGATTATACAATTTTAATAATTATTACTTTATTTGCTATTTCTACTATATTTGCTTATACTAAAATAAAAAAATATAGAATGTAAGATATATTAAGAAAATACAATGATTTTTAAAAAAAGTATTGAAAAATACTTTTTTTTTTGTTATAATAAATGAGTTAAAATTGCACGTATATTGAGTTTAAAATAGTGCTTGAAAACTGAAAATAAGAATTCAAGTAATTTTAAATGATTAAAAATGTACGGATGTAAAACTAAAAGGAGGATTTTAAATATGGCAGTAGTAGCTATGAAACAATTACTAGAAGCAGGTGTTCACTTTGGACATCAAACAAGAAGATGGGACCCAAAAATGGCGGAATATATATTCCAAGCTAGAAATGGTATCCATATTATCGATTTACAAAAAACATCAAAGAAAATCGATGAAGCCTACAAATTTATGAAAGAACAAGCTGAAGAAGGGAAAGAGGTTCTATTTGTAGGAACAAAAAAACAAGCACAAGAATGCATGAAAGAAGCAGCTATTAAATGCAACATGTATTATGTAGATCAAAGATGGTTAGGTGGAATGCTTACTAATTTTGATACTATTCAAAAAAGAATTAACAGATTAAAATCATTAGAGGCAATGGAAACAGACGGAACATTTGATAGACTACCTAAAAAAGAAGTAATTAAATTAAAAGCAGAAAGAGAAAAACTAGAAAGAAACTTAGGTGGAATTAAAGAAATGAATAAGCTTCCTGGAGTATTATTTATTGTAGACCCTAAGAAAGAAAGAATTGCTATTTTAGAAGCTAGAAAGCTAAATATTCCGATTGTAGGATTAATTGACACTAACTGTAATCCAGAGGATGTTGATTATCCAATTCCAGGTAATGACGATGCTATTCGTTCTGTAAAATTAATTGCAGATGTAATGGCTAATGCTATTATTGAAGGAAGACAAGGAGAAACTATAGAAATGCCTGAAGAAACAGAAAGCATTGTAGAAGAACAGGCTCCTGCAGATATGGAAGAAGTAGTAGAGGCAGAAGCTGAAAATAGCTCGAACGAATAGAGATAATAAAATTTAAAGGAGGTTTCAAAATGATAACAGCTGAACTTGTAAAGAATTTAAGAGAAAAAACAGGAGCAGGGATGATGGACTGCAAAAAGGTTTTAACAGAAACCAATGGAGATATGGAAAAAGCAGCAGAATTATTAAGAGAAAGAGGAATTGCAAAAGCTGCTAAAAAATCTGATAGAATTGCAGCAGAAGGATTAGTTACCACTTATGTTACAGAAGATGGCAAAGTAGGTGCTGTAGTAGAAGTAAATTCAGAAACTGATTTTGTTGCAAAAAATGATGAATTTAGAACTTTTGTAAAAGATATTGCAGAACAAGTTGCAAAACAAAATCCTAAAGACGTTGCAGATTTGCTAAATGAAAAATCTATCAAAGATAATACAAAAACAATACAAGAAATTTTAACAGATAAAATTGCAACAATCGGAGAAAATATGTCAATTAGAAGATTTGCAAGATTTGAATCTACTGGAACAGTAGAAAGTTATATTCATGGAGACGGAAAAATTGGTGTTTTAGTTGATTTAAGCAAAGGATCAAAAGAAGTAGGAAAAGATGTATGTATGCAAATTGCAGCAGCTAGACCTGAATATTTATCAAGAGAAAATGTTCCTCAAGAAAAGGTACAAAAAGAAATGGAAATTTTAAAAGCACAAGCTATGAATGAAGGCAAACCAGAACAAATTGCAGAAAAAATGGTACAAGGAAGAATTGGAAAATTTTATTCAGAAATTTGTTTATTAGAGCAACCATTTGTAAAAGAACCTGACTTAAAAGTAAATAAAATGCTAGAAGAACATAATGCCGAAGTAGTTAATTTTGTTAGATTCGAAAAAGGTGAAGGACTAGAAAAGAAGGAAGAAAATTTTGCAGAAGAAGTAATGAAACAAATAAAATAAGATAGAATAAACAATTCTAAGGAGGGATTAAATTGGCACAACCAAAAAGAAGATGGTCAAAAGCAAGAACAGGAATGAAAAGATCAACATGGAAATTAGAAAACCAAACTTTATCAACCTGTAAACATTGTCACGAACCAGTACAGCCACATAGGGTATGTCCTAACTGTGGATACTATAACGGAAAAGAAGTAGTTAGTAAAGAAGAAGCTAAAAAATAATAATCTAGATATGTAGCTAATTTCCATATATATTTATAAATATATATGGAAATTTTCTTATGATATCATTTCTTATCTTGCGAAAATATAAAAGATAAGATATAATTTTACAATAAGAAAGGATAGGGGATTTCTTTATGGAAAATAGTAAAAAAATTAGAATTTTAACAGGAGATAGACCAACAGGAAGATTACATATAGGTCATTATTTTGGCTCTCTAAAAACACGTCTTAAAATGCAAGAAAATGATCAATATGATCCATATATTTTAATAGCAGATGTTCAAGCTTTAACAGATAATTTTAATCAACCAGAAAAAGTAAGAAAAAATGTAAGAGAACTGCTAATTGATTACTTATCTGTTGGAATTGATCCTAAAAAAACAACTATTTATATTCAATCTATGATACCTGAAACAGCTGAATTAACAGTGTTTTATTCTAATTTTGTTACTATAAGTAGACTAGAAAGAAATCCGACAGTAAAGACTGAAATCGCTCAAAAAAAAGAAATATTTGGAGAAAGTGTAACGTATGGTTTTTTAGGATATCCTGTAAGTCAAGCTGCTGATATTACAACTTTTGAAGGCAAATTAGTTCCAGTAGGAGAAGATCAATTACCTTTAATTGAACAATGTAGAGAAATTGTAAGAAAATTTAATAATACTTATGGTGATGTTTTGATAGAACCAGAAGCAGTCTTGTCTAATACGAAAAGAATAAAAGGTTTAGATGGAAATGACAAAATGGGAAAATCCCTAGGAAATGCCATTTATCTTTCTGATTCAGCAGAAGAAGTCTCTAAAAAAGTCATGTCTGCTGTCACTGACCCAAATAGAATTAGGAAAGATGATTTAGGAAATCCTGATGTTTGTATGGTTGCTTATTATCATAATTTATTTGCACCTGAAAACGAATTAAAGACTATTTGTGAAGAATGTAGAGCTGGGAAAAGAGGTTGTGTGGCTTGCAAAAAGCAGTTAATTCAATATGTAAATGATTTTTTAAATCCAATTAGAGAAAAAAGAGAATATTATGAAGCACATCCAGAGATAATAGATAACATATTATTGGAAGGAACTAAAAAAGCAAGACTTACAGCAAAAGAAACAATGAAAAAAGTAAAAAAAGCAATGAAATTAGATTATTTTGAATCATAAAGGAGTTTTTATGTTTGTTGATTATACAAAAATAATAATAAAATCCGGAGACGGCGGAAATGGAGCTATTACTTTTAGAAGAGAAAAATATATTCCATCTGGAGGACCTGATGGGGGAGATGGTGGAAAAGGCGGAGATATCTATTTTGAAGTTGACCCAGATAGTAATACTTTAATTGATTTTAGATATCATAAGAAATATAAAGCGCAAAATGGAGAAAATGGTAGTGGCTCAAATTGCACAGGGAAAAGTGGAGAAGACTTAATTATTAAAGTACCAATCGGGACAGTTGTAAAAGAAGCTTCTACAGGAAAAGTCATAGCAGATTTATCAGAGAAGGGGCAAAAAGAACTGATTTTGCCTGGAGGAAGAGGTGGAAAGGGAAATTCTCATTTTGCAACTTCCACAAGACAAGCACCACATTTTTCGCAGAGTGGAGAAAAAGGGATAGAAGTAGAAGTAATATTAGAACTAAAATTACTGGCTGATGTTGGATTAATTGGTTATCCAAATGTTGGCAAGTCTACTATTTTATCTGTTGTAACAGCCGCTACACCTAAAATTGCTGATTATCATTTTACAACAATAAACCCAAATTTAGGAGTAGTAAAAACAGATTATGGAGATAGTTTTGTGTTAGCAGATATACCTGGAATTATAGAAGGTGCAAGTGAAGGAGTAGGACTTGGAATTCAATTTCTAAGGCATATTGAAAGGACAAGACTTCTATTACATGTTATTGATGTATCTGGATCAGAGGGAAGAAATCCTGTAGATGATTTTTATAAAATTAATGAAGAATTAGGTAAATATAGCAAACAATTAAGCAAAAGGAAGCAAATTATTGTTGCAAATAAAATTGATGCAATGCAAGATAGTTCTTTGTACCAAACATTAGAAAATCTTGCCAAAGAAAAAGGACTAGAAATTTTTAAAATTTCAGCTGTAACAGGTCAAGGACTAAAAGAATTATTCCAAAGAGTAAGCGAAGTATTAAAAACTTTGCCTAAAGAAGAATTGGAAGGTTCTTCTGAAAAGGTAATATATACGTTAAAAGAAGATAGAGAAGAATTTAGTGTTCAAGTAGTAGATGGTGAGTATATAGTTACTGGACCTGCAATCGATAGATTAATGTCTAGAGTAAATATAGAAGATAATGAATCTTTATCCTATTTTCAAAAAGTATTAGAACAAATAGGAGTAAATGCTAAATTAAAACAAATGAATGTAAAAGAAGGAGATACTATTAAATTAAATGATTGGGAATTTGAATGGTATGATTTCTAACAAAAGAAATGGCAATAACGCCATTTTTTTTGTTCTAAATTAGACAAGATGTGAATATATATATCTTAGGCAAAAAGGAGGGATTTCCTATGAATTTAGAAGAAAATAAGATGGTAAATAACACAACATTTCAAAATTTAGTTTTAGAAAATAGGGAAAAACTAAGTATTTCTGGTGTAATTGATGTCCTAAGTTTTGATGATCAAGTTGTAATTGTCGAAACAGAATTGGGACTTCTTACAGTAAAAGGAGAAAATATCAGAATTAATAAATTAAGTATAGATACATCTGAAGTAGTAGTAGAAGGTGAAATCAATAATTTAGCATATTCTGAAAAAGAAGTAGAAAAAAAAGGAAGTTTACTTGGAAAAATATTTAAATAAAAGGATTGAGTTATTTTGAATACAAGTATAAATCAATTACATTCTTTTTCCATATTCTTTTTAGTTGGTATAATCATAGCAATATTATTCGATATGTTTAGAATTTTAAGGAAAAGTTTTAAAACTTCAGATTTTGTTACTTATATAGAAGACATCATATTCTGGATACTAACAGGAGGAATTTTGCTATATTCCATTTTCACATTTAATCACGGAGAGTTAAGAAGTTATCTTTTTATTGCTATAGCATTTGGCATTGCTTTCTATATTTTATTGATAAGTAAATTTTTTATCAAAATAAATGTAAAAATCATAATTGCCATAAAAAATGTAATTTTATCTTTTTTACAATTTATTTTAAAACCAATATTAGCACTTTTTAAACTTATAAAAAGATTACTAAAACCAATTACTTTTATTTTTATTAATGTAAAAAATAAATTGTCGAAAAGGAAATTGAAAACAGTAAAAAATAGAAATTAAGAAGGATTTTAAAGAAAAGTGTAGAAATATATTATATATGGTTTCCGTTGAAACTTAAGATAAGATTTGGAGATATTACAGATGAAATCAATAATAAAGAATGGTAAATTATATAAAAAATTACTTATACTTGGAATTGGTATATATGTTATTTGTATTTTTATGAATCAGCAAAAATCTTTGGCAACTTATAAAAATCAAAAAGAATATTATGAAGAATTAATCGCAGAGCAGGAACAAACAAATAAAGAACTTACAGAATTAAAAGAAAATGTAAATTCTAAAGAATATGTTGAAGAAATGGCAAGAGAAAAATTAGATATGTATTTACCAAATGAAAGAGTTTATATTGATATTGGAAAATAAAGACATAAAACGCTATACATTTTGTGTATAGCTTTTTAAACATATAAAGTTTTTTTATTTTCAAAAAAATAGTTTAGATAAACATTGTTATTTTTAAAATCTTTTTATTGCATAGGAAAAATCGCTAGATTTTTCCGGTTTTATTCTAAATCATTTCCATAAATTTGATAATAAATAATAATTGGGGGGCAATTTTATATGAATTTAGATGAACTAAGTCTAGCAGAACTAAAAAACTTGGCAAAAGAAAACACAATTAAAAATTATTCAAAATTAAAAAAAGAAGAGTTAATTGAAACTTTAAAACCTCTTCTTGAAGAAAAAACAGAAGGAAATTCCTACAAACTTACAAATAATGAAGATGAAATTACAGAGGGAATCTTAGAAGTATTACCAGATGGTTATGGTTTTTTAAGAGGAGATAATTACCTTCCTACACCAAAAGATGTTTATGTATCACCAGTCCAGATTAGGAGATTTCGATTAAATACAGGAGATTGGATAAAAGGAATCATTAGAAGTCCAAAGGAGGGAGAAAAATTTCCAGCTCTTATTTATGTAGGTGAAGTAAATGGGGAACACCCAGAAAATGCTATGAAACGTAAAAACTTTGATGATCTTATTCCTATATATCCTAATCAAAGGCTAAAATTAGAAACTGTGCCTCAGGAATATACTATGAGATTAATTGATCTTATATCTCCTATTGGGAAAGGGCAAAGAGGAATGATTGTAGCACCTCCTAAAGCTGGTAAAACTACTATATTAAAAAAGATTGCCAATAGCATTGCAATTAACCACCCAGAAATAGAACTTATTGTTCTTCTAATTGATGAAAGACCAGAAGAAGTTACTGATATGAAAAGATCAATTACAGGGGATGTGGTATATTCTACATTTGATGAAGTACCGGAGCATCATGTAAAAGTTGCAGAAATGGTATTAGAAAGAGCTAAAAGACTAACCGAACAGAAAAAAGATGTAGTAATATTATTAGACAGTATTACACGACTAGCAAGAGCGTATAATTTAGTAATTCCTACATCTGGAAGAACACTATCAGGTGGACTTGATCCAAATGCTCTACATAAACCAAAAAGATTTTTTGGAGCAGCCAGAAACACAGAAGATGCTGGAAGTTTAACAATTCTAGCAACTGCCTTAGTTGAGACAGGAAGCAAAATGGATGATGTTATTTTTGAAGAATTTAAAGGTACAGGAAATATGGAAGTACATTTAGATAGAAAGCTTTCAGAAAAAAGAATTTTTCCTGCTATTGATATTAACAAATCTGGAACAAGAAGAGAAGAACTTCTTTTATCTCAAAAAGAATTAGATGTAGTATTTAATTTAAGAAAAGCAATGGCAAATATGCAAATTTCAGAAATGACAGAACAATTAATTAATCAAATTGTTACAACCAAAACAAATGACGAATTTCTAGATAGAATGAAATATTTTTTTGAAAAGAGAAATAGGACATGAATCCAAAAATAAATAAAAAACACATACGTCAAATTAATCAATTATTAGCTAATAATATAGGAAATTCATCTGAAAGTCTAGCATATGCAATGTATTGTATATTTGGATTTGATATTACGCTAGATATATTAAATGGGAAATATGGTAAAATTCCTATTGGAGAAAAGTTATCTACACTTTTAGGACATATTTCTCTTGAAGATATATCTTTTACTGATAATGGGAAATATCAAGAACCTGTATTAAAAAGAGATTTTTTAAATATGTTTTTAGGTGAAAACTATAAAGACCAAAATAGTATTTTTTATCGCTATTTAACTGACAATTTATCTTATAATGAGCATATCAAAAACTTTGGTAATATTTTTGAAAACTGGGATGCTATAAAAAGAGAATTTCAGAGGGCAAAAATGAATTTAAATCTAGAAACAAAACTAGATGCTATGAATGCTTTAAAAACTTTAACTTTATTACAAAGTAGAAAAGAAGCTTATGATATAGATAAGGAATTCTTTAGCTCCGAGGTTATCTATCATGTTGTATATCAAGATAGATTTACCCCAGATAGAAAAAAAGCTATTGAAGTCGCAAAAGAATTATTTTATCAACAAAGAGCTTCTACGATTAATAAAAAATTCCCATTTGTTCAATTAAAGACAGAACAATCTACAATTTCTTTCTTTCATCCTAAAGATACACAAGCTTTACTTTCAGGATATATATCTGATTGTTGTTTTAAACCAACACGGCAGAGCAAATAATTTTTTAGAATATTGTTTATGTAGTGAATATGGTGGAGTTGGCAAAATAACAAACCAAAATAATGAAATAGTATCAATCTTCCCTTTTATTAGAAATGGCAATATATGTATTATTCACAGCCTAGAAAACAGCCACAATGCTTTTAACAAGCTAAATATCTCTTTAGAAGAACTTTTACATGCTTTTTCAAAAGAAATAATAAGACAAAGTCAAAACAAAGAAGGGGAGAAGGGAATTAAAGCTATTTTAATTACAGATTTAAAAAATACATTTTTTTATAAATATCCCTCTATACAACATAAAATTTTACACTATATAACTGGAAAAAGAGAATTAGGTTCTGATTTGGAGAATCCAGATACAAAAGAATTTATTTTCTCATGCATAAATGGATTTGAAGAAAAACAAATTCAATTAGGAAAGGTGGAAGCAAGCTATTCACCAACAGATATCATTACTATTGATATGAGAAAAAAAGAAATAGTGAAAGAAGAAAAGGAGATGAGTATATTATAATAAAGCTTTTAACTAAAAATTACAAAATATAAATTATAGTTAAAGAAATAATAAGTTAAATCACAATTTTGTAGAATTTTTTTGACTTATTATTTTTTTTTATATACTTTTTTAATATAGAATGTTATAATGAATTTGAAATAAGTTGTTTAAATAAAATAATTATTGAGAAGTGAGTGTAATCTATGAATAAAGGAAAGCTTGGTATATCAATGATAATATTAGGAAATATATTATATTTTACTTATACTTTTTTTGCTAGCAATGAAACTACATCATTTGGTGAATTTAGTTCTGGTGTATTACTAGGTTTATCAGTTGGAATTAATTTAATAGGTATAATATTATTAATATTGTATATTTATGACAATGAGAAAAATAAATGACATATAGAAATATTTAGGAGGTGAAAAATGTATAAAACAGTTATTATAGAATATTCTCCAAAAGCAAATGACATGGCTAATAAAGTTGAAGAAAAAGCAAATGAAATGTTACAAAATGGATATGAGTTAGTTACTATGTCAATTACAGGAACAGCAAAGGCAATTTTAATATTTAAGGATAAATAAGATAGCTATGTTAAATCTTATTGCTTCATAAATTTATAACGAAATTTCCTATGCAATAAAAAATGGGAGGTAAAATATTGTGAAAAAAAAATCTGAAAATAAAAAAATAATTATTGGTGTTATTCTAATTATAGTTGTAATTGCAATAATTCTAGGTAGCATAATTTTAGGGCAAAAAAATGGGTATAATATATTTGTTGGAAAGAAAACATTAAATATTTTATCAGGCTCTGAAAATGAAGTTTTAGAACCAATACTTGAAGAATTTGAGAAACAAAATAATGTCAAAATAAATATGACCTATGAGGGTTCAGTAGATATTATGCAAGAATTACAAAATGGTGCTGAAAATTACGATGCTGTATTCCCTGCAAATAGTATATGGATAAGTATGGGAGATACAAATTTAAAAGTAAAAAATCAAAAATCAATAACAACAACTCCAGTTGTATTCGGAATTAAAAAAAGTGTAGCAGAAAAATTAGGTTTTGTAGGTAAGGACGTAACAACAAAAGATATATTAGAAAAAATTCAAAATAAAGAGCTTAGTTTTATGATGACATCTGCCACTCAATCCAATTCTGGTGCAACAGCATATTTAGGATTTATTTATGCACTACTTGATAATCCAGAAATAATAACAGCAGAAGATTTAGAAAATGAAGAGTTAAAATCTAATTTAACAACTATTCTTTCAGGAGTAAATCGCTCATCAGGAAGTTCTGATTGGCTTAAAGATTTATTTTTAGAAAGTGATTATGATGCAATGGTAAATTATGAATCAATTATAATTGATACAAATAAAGAATTAATAGCTAGAGGTGAAGAACCATTATATGTAGTATATCCACAAGATGGTTTAGGAATTGCTGATTCGCCACTTGGATACATTGATAATGGAGATGAAGAAAAAGAAGAAATATTTTTAAATTTACAAAATTATTTAACATCAGATGAAGTTAAACCCAAATTATTAGAATTAGGAAGAAGAACATCATTTGCAATAAATTTTGTAAATAATAATCCAGAAACATTTAACTCTGATTGGGGAATTGATACCCAAAAAGTTTTAAATGTTATGAAAATGCCAGCAGCAGATGTAATTGAAAAAGCATTAAATATGTATCAAACAGAACTTAGAAAGCCATCACTTACAGTTTATTGTTTAGATTATTCAGGAAGTATGTCAGGAGACGGAGTAGCATCTTTAAGAAGTGCGATGAGTATGCTTTTAAATCAACAAAATGCAAGAAACTATATGTTACAAGCAAGTTCAAAAGATGTAACAATAATAATTCCATTTGACGATAGTGTAATAGATGTATGGAAGGCAGAAGGAAATGATGAGACAACATTACTAGAATTACAAAATAAAATAGACTCATTAAATCCACAGGGAGGTACTGATATTTATACTCCACTAATTAGTGCAATGGATGAAATTAAAAAATATAATATATCTGATTATACAACAGCAATAATATTAATGTCAGATGGAAAATCAAATGTAAATTTATATAATCAAATTGTAGAAAAATGGAATCAAGAAGGTTTAGACATTCCAATATTTTCAATAACATTTGGAGATGCTGATGATAGTGAATTACAAGCATTAGCAGAATTTTCAACAGCAAGAGTATTCAATGGAAAAGATAATTTAGAAAAAGCATTTAAACAAGCTAAAGGATACAATTAAAATTAGCCTAATTTTTAAAGAGAAATCAAAACTGCAAAAGGAATGATATTATGTTGATTTATAAAAAAAATATTATAAGATTTGATATTTTAAATACAATAGTATCAATTATTATATTTATTTTATTACTTACTGTATTAAATATAAATATAATAATTTCAGGAATACTTGCAATGTTAATATACATAGGGAATTCAATGCTTTTTGCACCTAATAATAAATTAGTATTTCTTGGAATAAAAGATTCAAACAAACAAAAAGAATATTTGAATCTATTAGATAATGGTTATGATAATTATGAAAAAATTATAGAAATTAAAAATAAAATAACAAAGCCACATATAAAACAAGAATGTAATGATATAATTGGAAAAATTGCAAAAATATTAAAATACTTAGAAAAACATCCAAAGAAAATAGGTGAAAATAAAAAATTTTTTACATATTATTTAGAAACAATTTATAAAATTGTAAATTCTTATTTTGAAATATCTTCTCAAGATATTCATTCAAAAGAAATAGAAGGTATAATTTCTAAAACAGAAAAAACATTTGTAATAGTTAATAAATCTTTAGATGAACAATTTACTAAAATGATACAAAATGATGCATTAGATTTAGATACAGAAATTGATTTTCTAAAAAATAATATTCAGATGAAAGATTTTTAAATTTTGGGGTGAAAAAATGAAATCAAAAATAATAGGTGGAATTATATTATTAATAGTAATTGTAGTAATTATTGTGTTCCAATTTGTAAATATAAATAAACCAGAAGAAATAACTGTATCTGGATATTTGGGTGGAGAAAAAGAAGGTCTTATGCAAGATGAAGAAGTTAAAAAAATATTAAAAGATAAATATGGAATAACTGTTGAATATACAAAAGCTGGATCTATAGAAATGATAGAGCAAGATTCATCTGATAAAGATTATTTATTTCCATCTAGTCAAACAGCATTAGAATTATTTAATCAGACTAAAAGTGATAAATTATATA
>CALXRW010000022.1 GCA_944390965.1 uncultured Clostridia bacterium | reverse complement strand
TGAATAATTTATGGAATATATTAAAAAAGGAACTTCGAGAATTATTTAGAGATAAAAAATCTTTAGCAATGATGCTTGTAATACCAATATTTATACCTCTTTTAGTAATTGGAATGTCAGCCTTGTTTGAATCACAAGTAAGTAAAGATGTAAGTGAATATAACAAAATAGGATTTTCTTATGAAATGGCTGATGCAGAAAAAAGTATTGCTGAAGAAATGAATATTGAAATTATAAATGGAAATGAAGAAGAATTAAAACAAAAGTATGATAATGGTGAGATTAATCTTTATATAACAAAACAAGATAATAAATATATTATAAATACAGATGGTTCTGATAATAGTACATTTGCAAGTAGTTTAATGGAAACATATTTTAATACATATAAACAATATTTACAACAAAGCTATTTACAAGAAAACAATATAAACCCAAATGAAGTATTAAACATTATAACAGTTGAAGAAAATGTTTTAGAGCAAGATAATTACTTTGCAAACTATATCAAAAATTATGCTTTTTTATTTATAATGATGGCAATAACGGTATCAGCAACATACCCAGCAACAGATACAACAGCAGGTGAAAGGGAAAGAGGAACATTAGAAACACTACTTACATTTCCAATAAAAAGCAAAGATATAATTGTAGGAAAGTTTTTAGGAGTTACAGTATCATCAATCATTACAGGAATAATAAGTTTAGCTTTAGCGATATTATCATTAATGATTACAAAGAATATGTTTAGTATATATGAAGGAATAGATATAATGTATTCACCAATTGCAATACTATTTGCAGTAATTGTAATAATAGCGTATTCATTCTTTATAAGTGGTTTATGTATTGCAATTGCAAGTACATCTAAAACATTTAAAGAAGCTCAAAGTGCATTAACACCACTAACATTTATATCATTCTTCCCTGGTATGATAGCATTTATGATGGGAATAACAACAACACCAATACTTTCAATAGTACCGTTTTTAAACTTTACATTGATATTTACAGATATAAATAATGGAACGATAAACTTATTAAATATTGGTTTAATGGCAATATCAACGATTATTTATATAAGTCTAGTATTTGCGCATATTATAAAACAATATAAATCAGAAAAAGTATTATTTGTAAAATAAGATTATAAAATATTCTATATTTAGTAATATGAGTATGAAATATTTTTTGGTGAATTGTATTATAGATAAATAAGAATAAAAAGCTAATACAAGGTTTAAGGGCTGAAAATATTGTACAAGATAAAGAAATTAAAATATAAAAAAAGATAAAGAGAGTATTTTTGTTGCTAAATACTCTCTTTTATGTTATGATAATTTAAATATTTACTATATTGTGCAAAAACAGAGAAAGTTAGATTGGAGGATGAAAAATGAGTTTCTTAGGAAATGTGTTGTGGTTCATTTTTGGAGGACTGTTTAGTGGACTTTCTTGGGTATTAGCTGGTATTATCTGGTGTATTACTATTATTGGAATTCCCTATGGAAGGCAGTGCTTTAAATTTGCATCACTTGCTTTTGCTCCATTTGGTAAAGAAATAGAATATGGTGGAGGTGTTCCATCTGTTTTAGCAAATATCATATGGATCATTTTCTTTGGAATTCCAATGGCACTTGAAAACTTACTTTTGGGTTGCTTATGGTGTGTTACCATAATAGGAATTCCTTTTGGACTTCAATTTTTTAAAATTGCAAAATTATCTTTGGCTCCTTTTGGAGCAAGGATAAAATAGTTTACATACTTACATAGTTTGTTTTTGCGCAATGCTTGGGAGGATAGCAATTGCTTCCTCCCAATTTTGTGAAAATAAAGGAGAAAATTATGATAGAAATCAGATTCGACAAAGATAAAAATAGGTCAGTAGCCTATAATAATGTGGAAGAAATAGGAGAATGTGTTTTTGTAAAGCAAAAAGATCAGTGGAATATTGTCCATACCGAAGTAAATAGTAATTATCAGGGACAAGGAATTGCAAGAAAATTGGTAGAAAACATAATAGAGAATGCGAAGAAATACCGTAAAAAAGTAATTGCAGAATGCTCATATGCCCAAAAAGTAATTAACAATAAAAAAGATGAAACATAAAAATTTATATACATTGAGGAAGTAGGAAGCAGATGAAAAAAATTAATATATGTTTGGTAACATGGAATAACGAATTGTTAGCAGATAAAAAAGAATTAAGTAATTTTATACGAGACCTAAATGATAAATATGAAGACATGGGAATTTATTTCAAAGTAATGACAAATGAGGATAAATTACCAATAAATGAAGAAAACATAAAAAAAAGTGAACTTTTTCTTGTGCTTTTGGGTACACATATTGACAACGAGATATTACAAGAATTTGAGATAGCTTATCAAGAGTTTAAAAATCAAAAATTTCCTAAAATTGCTACTTATATAAAAAATACAAATAATTTAAAAGATCAGGATTTGATGTTATTTATGAAACACTTAGATCAAGAACTAGGCCATTATTACAATATTTATGAAAGCATAGATACAATTAAATTAAATATGATATTACAATTAAAAACATTAGGGTTAAAACAAGGAAAAATAGAAATAAAAAATGGAAAATTATTTGTGGGAGAAAAGGAAATCATAACTTTGGAAAAAATACCAATGATATATAACAATAAAATTTTAGCGGAATATAAAAGAAAATATCAAAAAATTAATGAAAATTACTGGAAACTAAAAGATGAATTATATCAAAATTCTGATGATGATAATATTTTAAATCAATATGAAAAAGCAAGAAAGGACAAGAAAGACATAGAAGAAAAAATATATAAATTGGAAAATGATCTTCTATATTTACAAAGCCAATTTATTGATGTGTGTACAGATGAGAAAGTATCAAAGAGACAAATTTATGCAAAAGAATGTTTAGATGCAGGAAATTTGGAAGAAGCAAAGAAAATATTGGACTTTAGGGAAATAAAAGAAGATGGAGATAAATTAGTCAAACTCCAAAGCAAAAGTATGAAGAATGCTGAAATCCTTTTAAAAGACTTTTGGCAAAGAATTGAAATACTAAAGCAAGATGCCAATAGCCCGGGAAGAATCGAAGACATAAAAAAAGTATTTGAAGAAGCAGTTTCTTTAGAACAGAAAACATGTAAAGGAAGAGATACTTTATGTAAATATGCAGAATTTTTATTTGAAATAAAAGAATATGAAAATGCAATCAAATATGCTAAAAGATATGAAGCATATTTGACAATAGAAAATAAAATAGAGAATAGAGAAAAAGTAAAAGAAATAATTGAAAAATCTTTGAAAAAAATAAATAAGAGATAGTGTAAAGTAATTTATGAAAAAATGTAGGGGCGATTTTAATCGCCCGTTCTTCGAAGAAATTACATAAAACAGAAGGGAAAAGATAATGAAAAAAATTATAATTTATTTGGTAGCGGAAGAAATTGCTTTATTACAAGATAAAAGAGAAATTAGTAATTTTATTAGAGATTTAAATGATAAATATGAAGATTATGGAATTTATTTTAAGTTAATGATTAGTGATAATATTGGAATCATCCAGGAAGATGAAATAAAACAAAGTGAATTTTTCTTTATCTTGTTTTATAAAGAAGCGAGTAAAACTGCAATTGATAAATTCAATGTTGCATATGAAAATTTTAAAAAATATAAAAATCCTAAAATAGCAACATACATAAAAAAAGATAGCAACCTATTAGGTGACTCAATGAAAGAATTTGCTAAAAAATTAGATGAAGAATTGGGACATTATTATAATATTTACGAAAATATAGATACAATAAAATTAAATGTAATTTTGCAATTAAATTCATTAGGTTTAGACTTAGTAACAATAAAAGATGATAAAATATACATTGGAGAAAAAGAGACAATGACATTAGAAAAAATTCCAATGTTAATAAACAATGAAGACTTTAAAAGATTAAAAGAGGAATATAAACAAACAGAAAAAGAATTTTGGGATATTAAGAGAAAAATAAGAGATAATCCAGATGACGAAGAAATTTTCGAACAGTATGTGAAAATAAAAGAAAAAAGAGAAAAAATAAAGGATAACATATATCATTTTGAAAATGATATTGTAAATTTAGAAAGTGATTTTATAAGAGGATGTGCAGAAGGCAATGTTTCGCAAAGACAACTTTGTGCTAGAAAGTATTTAGAAGAAGGAAATTTAGAGGAAGCGAAAAAAGTTTTAAATTTTAAAGAATTAAAACAAGATGGAGATCGAATGATATTATTACAACAAAAGAGAAAGGAAGAAATACGTGTTATTATTAATGAATTTATTCAAAGAGTAAATACATTAAAATTGGACATTAAAAATCTAAATAGATTCCAGGAAATAGAAACAACATTTGAAGAAGCTATTAGAATTGAAAAAGAAGGAGGGCTAAAAAGGACTACTTTAGATACTTATATGTTATATTTAGAACGCCAGAGAAAATACAAAAAATTAAAAGAAATTGCTACACTTTATTTGAACTACCTGGAAATGGAAAATTATGTTGTAAGCCCAAAAGTTTATGTGGTATTAGGGGAATGTTATAGAGAAGAAAAAAATTATTCAGAAGCAGAAAAATTTTTTTTAGAAAGCATCAAATCACTAAAAAAGTTAGTAAAGGAAAATCCAAGATTATATGAAAGAAGACTAGGAGTTTCCTATAATAATATTGGATTAATGTATAGAGAAATCCAACAATATAATAAAGCAGAAGAATATATGAAAAGGGACATAGATATTGCAGAAAAAGTAGCAAAAGAAAATTTTGAACTATATGGACCTGATTTGGCAACTATTTATAGTAATATAGCTGGTCTATATCAAGAACAAAAAAATTTAGAAGAAGCAAGTAAATACTATTTAAAAGCAATAGAAATAGCAGAAAAACTAAGTATGAAAAAAGTAGAAAATAGAAGTGTTTTGGCAATTGTCTACGAAAACATAGGCCTTTTATATCAAAAAAATAAACAGTACGAAGAAGCGGAAAAATATTTTCTAAAAAGTTTAAAAATTACAAAAGAAATTGTTATGAATAATATTGAAATATATGAAGAGGATTTAAAGGACATTTATAACTGTATAGAAAGATTGGAAGATGATTATGCTGATATTGCTGAAAAGTATTTTTTAGAAAAAAACTATCCATCTGCAGAAGAATATTTCTCAAAATGTATTAATTTAGCTGAATCTTATACAAAAGAAAATTCACAATTACATATGGCAAATTTATCAACTTATTATTATAATATATCTATGGTATATAGCAGAACAGGAAAATATAAAAAAGCGGTGGATTACTTAATGAAAAGTCTAAAAGAAAGAGAAAAATTAGCAAAAGAGAATCCTGAAAAATATGAACGAAAACTAGGTAATGTCTATAACAATTTAGCAAGTGCTTATGAAAAAAGCAATGAACCAAAAAATGCATTGCTATATTACGAAAAAACTATAAAAATTTATGAAAAAAATAATGTGGAAAAGGACGTACTAAAAGAAAGATATTTTAGAATACTAAATTTATGTGAAAAATTGGGAGAGAATGAAAAAGCAAAAAAATACAAGAAAAAATATAATTCATGTATGGATTAGCGTACAGTGTACATAATGTAAAATTTATTATTATGATAAAAGAAGGGAGAGAAATTATGAAAAAAGGTATTATAATAGGAATTATTATATTATTTATATTATTAATCATAGGACTACCTTTATATATTGTTCTTATGAATAATGAAATTGCCAATCGAACAACTGAAGAATTAGCAAATATACAATTACCAGAAAATACGCAAATGGTAGATACTATTTCTATTGCAGGAAAAGTATCAGGGAATGGAAATGGGATGCAATATTTTGGAGCTGTTTTGTTAAAAACAAATTTGTCAGAGGAAGAGTTAGATACTTATTATCAACAATATAGAGGAAATTCTTCGAAATTTTTAATAAAAAAACAAGAAACTGAAAAAATAGAAGTAATAGATAAGCCTGGTTACTATTTCCAAACATTTAATGAGGAAGATAAAGAAAAATATTATATTTTATATTCTTATGGTAGTGCTGATGGTATATTTTTAGAAGATTTATTAGAATTAGACTTAAGAGGACATTAAAAATAAAATAATTGAAAGGATGTGAAGTTATGGACTTAGAAGAAAATAAAAGAAAATTAGTGCAGTTAAATGAAAAAATAAAAACGATAGGTGATTCTCTTTGACTTACCTTGCATAGAGAAAGAAATAGAAGAATTAAAAGAAAAAACATTAGCAGAGGATTTCTGGAGTGACAGTAAAAAATCTGGCGAAATTTTAACAAAAATGAAGAGGCTAGAAGGGAAAAAAGAGAAATACTCTAAGCTATTAAAAGAACTACAAAATTTAATAGAAATGAATGATTTACTATTACAACAAACTGATGAAGAACTTGGAAAAGAAGTTTTGATTCATACAGAGCAAATTGCAAAACAAATTGAAAAGCTAGAATTAGAAACATTTTTCTCAGGAAAATATGATAAAAATAATGCAATTCTTACAATTCACCCAGGAGCAGGAGGAACAGAGTCACAAGATTGGGCAGAAATGTTATATCGTATGTATACAAGATGGGCAACCGCAAATGGCTTTACAGTAAAAGAACTAGATTATCTAGAAGGAGAAGAAGCAGGATTAAAGAGTGTTACTTTCTTAGTAGAAGGCGAAAATGCTTATGGCTATTTAAAAGGAGAAATGGGGGTTCACAGGTTAGTAAGAATATCACCATTTGATAGTGGAGGTAGAAGACATACGTCATTTGCTTCCTTAGAAGTTTTGCCAGAAATAACAGAAGACATTGAGATTGATATTAATCCAGACGACTTAAGAATTGACACTTACAGAGCATCACGGAGCAGGGGGACAACATATTAATAAAACATCATCTGCTGTTAGAATTACACATATTCCAACTAATATAGTAGTGGCATGCCAAACAGAACGCTCTCAAATACAAAATAGGGAAACAGCAATGAAAATGTTAAAATCTAAATTGTTAGATTTAAAAGAAAAAGAAAATAAAGAAAAAATAGAGGATTTAAAAGGTGTACAAAAAGATATTGCTTGGGGAAATCAAATACGTTCTTATGTTTTTTGCCCTTACACCATGGTGAAAGATCATAGAACGAACTACGAAGTAGGAAATGTACAAGCCGTTATGGATGGAGATTTAAATGGATTTATAGAAAGTTACTTGAAGAAAATTTGACTATTTTCGAGTTTTTTGGTATAATTAATTCATCCAAGAAAATGGAGGTGTTAGTAATGGCTGATAAATCTTGCAAAAACTTAGATAGATATGATGAACATTATTGCACAGAATTAAAAAGAGAAGTTACAGACAATGACTGCTACAGATGTCCATATAAAAGATAAAATCAATCTATAAAATACATCTTAAATATAGATATTTAAGGTGTATTTTTTTAGTTTTTTTGAAAAAATAGTTGTAAAAAGATTTTTATATTGATATACTATTGTATATAAATTTATGGATGGGGAAATACAAGCAAATAGATAAAAATTAAAGATTTAAACTTGTATTATGCCATAAGAAAGGAATGGGATGAATTATGGAAAATGAAAATATGGAACAAAATGAAACACAAAATATAGAGGGAGTAGTTGAAAATACAGAAACACAAGATGCAAATGGAATTCAAATCGCAGATGATGTTGTAGCTGTAATTGCTGGTGTTGCAGTAGCAGAAGTGCCAGGAGTGGCAGGTATGAGCGGAGGCTTTGCAGGTGGAATTACAGAAGTTTTAAGTGGAAAAAAGAATTTAGCAAAAGGAATTAAAGTAGATGTTGGAGAAAAAGAAACTAAAATAGATGTTAATATTATTGTAGAATATGGTTCAAGAATTCCAGATGTTGCTTTTGAAATACAAAATAGAGTTAAAAAAGCAGTAGAGACTATGACTGGATTAAAAGTTGTTGCAGTTAATGTACATGTACAGGGTGTTTCAACTAACAATGAAGAAAAAACAGAAAACAATAATGCATAAAAATATAAGAAGGCAGTATAAAGTAATTTATGAAAAATAAGGGGCGATTTTAATCGCCCGTTCTTCGAAAAATTACTTAAAGCACTAGAAATGGAGGAATAGATATGAAAACATTAGAAAGAATTACCCTAGCAATATTTTCATGTTTAATTTTAATTATTTCAATACTTATGTTATTTATAATATTTAAATGGATTGACATTGCTTTAATTACAAGTGCATTTGAGTATATATTAAATACTCCTGTGGTATCTAATATATTACTTGCCTTGTCTGTTATTTTTATTTTACTTTCTATTAAATGTATATTTTTTGATACAAGTTCTAAAGATAGAGATGGTATGAGAGATGGAATTATGCTAGAAAATGACAGTGGTAAACTTTTAATTTCAAAAGATACAATAGAAAATCTAACAAACAGTGTGGTAAAAGCATTTGATAGTGCTGAAAATATTGTGAGCAAAGTAATTCTTGACAAAGAAAATAATGTGAAAATTGATGTTACTTTATTTGTACATCCTGAGGCAGTAATTAAGGATTTATCTCTTAATCTGCAGAAGAAAATTAAAGAGGCTATTAAAAAGTCTTTAGATTTAGATGTAAAGGAAATTAATATTAAAATAAAAAATATTACAGCAAATAAGGTAAACTCTCAAGAATAGAGGTGAAACTATGGATGGATTTAAAAATTTTATGACCCAATATTCTGGAGCAATTATTGGAGGAGTTATAGCAATTTTAGTTCTATTGACAGGGCTACATAAATTGTTTATAGCCATTGTAGTAATATTTATTGGAATATTTATTGGAAATTATATTCAAAGAAATAAGATAGATGTAAAAGAAAAACTAAAAAATTTTATAGATAGATTATAATTAAGGGCACGTGGAGGAAAACAAAAATGAATATGTCAGCAATCAGAGAATCTGCTTTTCAGATTTTGTTTGCACAAGAAATACAGCAAGAATTCTCAGAAGAACAAATAGAGAGATATATAACTGAAAATAAGATAGAAAATGATGAGGCGAAAAAATATATTACAAAAATTACAAAGGGTATTAATACAAATAAACAAGAAATTTTAGAAAAAATAAAAAAATATTTAAAGCCTGAATGGAAACTAGATAGACTTTCTAAGATTAATTTAGTCATTTTAAAATTAGCCATTTATGAATTAAACTATACAGATACACCTTTTAAAGTCGTTATTAATGAGGCTGTAGAGCTTTCAAAAAAATATGGAGACGATACATCTTCTGTTTTTGTGAATGGAATTTTGGCAAGTGTAGTAGGAGAAAATCTAGATGAAAATAGAACCAATAACAGTTAGTGAACTAAATAGATATATGAAAAATAAAGTAGCAGATGATGAATTTTTAAATAGTGTTTTTGTAAGAGGAGAAATATCTAATTTTAAAAATCATTATTCAGGACATATGTATTTTACTTTAAAAGATGAAAATTCTTTAATAAAATGTGTTATGTTCAAAACATCCACTGCTACTTTAAAATTTATGCCAAAAGATGGTATGAAAGTTCTTGTGTTGGGTAGTGTTTCTGTTTTTGAAAGAGATGGGGTTTACCAAATTTATTGTAAAGCTATGCAAGAAGATGGAATGGGAAGTCTACATGAAGAATTCGAACGCTTAAAGAATAAATTAGAACAAGAGGGATTATTCGAGCAAGAAAGAAAAAAGAAAATTCCAATTATGCCTAAAATAATAGGAGTTCTTACTTCAAAAACTGGTTCTGTTATTCGAGATATTATTAATGTAAGCACAAGAAGAAATCCAAATGTTTATTTAAGGTTATTACCAGTTCCTGTACAAGGGGAAGGTGCTGCTGAAAAAATAGCAAAAGCCATCTCAACAATGAACGAACAAAATTTAGCTGATGTTATTATTATAGCACGAGGTGGAGGTTCATTAGAGGATTTGTGGCCATTTAATGAGGAAATTGTTGCAAGGGCAATTGCTGAATCAGAGATACCTGTTATATCTGCAGTGGGGCATGAAACAGATTTTACTATTGCAGACTTTGTAGCAGACTTAAGAGCGCCAACACCTTCTGCTGCTGCCGAGTTAGCCGTTGCTGATATAAATCAAATAAAAAATAGAATAGAAAATAATAGAAATCAACTAAAACATTTGTTAAAAAATAAAATTGAAGTAATGAAGTTACGTTATGAAAAATGTATGCATTCTAGAGTATATACGAATCCACTACAGCCCATTAATGAAGCTTATTTCAAAATAGATAATTTAACTAAAAATATTCAAAATGCTATCCAGATAAAATTACAGGGAAACAAAAGTGATTTTGCTAAAATGATATCAAAGCTAGAAACATTAAGTCCATTACATACTTTAATGAGAGGATATACGGTAACGCAGAAAGAAAATAAAATTGTAAATAGCGTAAAACTATTACAAAAAGAGGATATTGTACAATTGAAATTTTATGACGGAGAGGCAGAAGCAAAGATATTATGATATAGGGCAATTTTAATTGCCAGTGTTTCAAAGGATTTGTTTAAACAGTAGTGGCTAGTAAAAACGAACCCAGGATAGTGTAAAGTAATTTATGAAAAAATGTAGGGGCGATTTTAATCGCTCGTTCTTCGAAGAAATTACTTAAAACAATGAACCCAGAAAGGAGCAATAAAAATGAAGAAGAATACAAAATTAATTATGTTTATATTAGTTGTTGTAATTGTTGGATTAGCTTTATTTTTTATTTTTCAGGCAAATCAAAAGGTGTCTGAAAACATGGAAAATAGAGAAAATATGAACATTCAAACTAATACTACAATTGAAAATAATAATACAAATCAGACTGTAGAAAATGTAGAAAATACTGAAAACACATCCAATACTTTAGAAGGAAACATACAAGAGGAAAGTGAATCATCAGAGGAAACAGATAGTATGGAAGAAAGTAATACAACAGACCCAAAAGCAAAGGCAATTGAAATTGTAAAAAAAGATTGGGGAGAAGATGATTCTGTTTATTTTAGCTATGATGGTGTTAATTCAGATGGTAAACATATTGTAGGTGTAAGAAATAAAAGCGATACAACAATTCGCTATTGGTATGATGTAGATATAAACACAGGTACTTTTACAATTCGAAAATAAAATATGATAGTGTAAAGTAATTTATGAAAAAATGTAGGGTCGATTTTAATCGCCCGTTCTTCGAAGGAAATTACTTAAAATTTAAAGAGGAAGGAAACATATGGAAAAAAAAGAAATTAGTTTTGAAGAAATTATGAAACAACTTGAACAGGTGACTTCTGAATTAGAAAAAGGAGATTTGAATTTAGAAGATGCCGTAAAAAAATTTGAATTAGGAATGGAATTATCAAAAAGAGCAAATGAAATATTAGAAAAATCAGAAAAAAGGATTACTATTTTAATTGAAAATGATGGACAATTAAAAGAAGAAAACTTTGTACAAGCAGAAGAATAAAGGGGATTATTATGAATTATTTACTAGAATTTGTAACAAATAAGTATATTTATATTCCATTTTCACTATGGCTAGGTATTCAACTTTTTAAAGTGATTTGGGATTTAGTTACTACAAAAAAATTTAACTTTAAAAGAATATTAGGAGCAGGAGGTATGCCAAGTTCACATGCAGCAGTGGTTACCAGTTTAGCAACATTAATAGGAAAAAATGAAGGGGTAGACACACCTCTTTTTGCCATTTCTATTATTTTTGCTTTTGTAGTAATGTATGATGCAGCTGGGGTAAGAAGAGCGGCAGGAAAACAAGCTAAATTATTAAATAAAATTATTGAAACACCAGGATTAAAAATGGGAGAGGTGCAAGAAAAATTAGTAGAAGTACTAGGGCATACTCCAATACAAGTAATTGTTGGAGCAATTATTGGCATTGTAGCTGGTTGCTTATTATAATATAAGTTGGAAAATGGAAGATATTTTTGAAGTATTAAATTGGAATCAAAAAAGAAAATTTATTAGCAACTAGAAACAATGAGAAAAGGAGGAACAAGATGGAAGATATCGAGATTGCCAGAAAGACTAAGTTGGAGAGCATAACAGATATTGCTAAAAAAATAGGAATTCAAGAAGACGAATTAGAGACTTATGGAAAATATAAAGCGAAAATTACGGGTAAAACATATTCCCGTTTAGCAGAAAAAAAAGATGGAAAATTAATTTTAGTAACAGCTATAAATCCTACTCCATTTGGTGAAGGGAAAACAACAGTTTCTATAGGACTAGCTGATGGATTAGCTAAACTAGGAAAAAAATCCATACTAGCATTAAGAGAACCATCTTTAGGTCCAGTATTTGGATTAAAAGGTGGAGCAACAGGTGGAGGTTATGCACAAGTAGCACCTATGGAAGATATTAATTTACATTTTACTGGAGATATTCATGCGATTACTTCTGCCAATAATTTATTATCAGCCATGATAGATAATCATTTATATTTTGGTAATGAATTAAAATTTAAAAAAGTGGTATGGAAAAGATGTGTAGATTTAAATGATAGAGCATTGCGTAAGGTAGAAGTAGGATTGTCTTATGCTAAAAAAGGAGCAAATCGTGAAGATGGGTTTGATATTTCTGTTGCTTCCGAAATTATGGCGGTTTTTTGCCTAAGTAAAGACTTAGCGGATTTAAGGAGAAGATTAGGGAATATCATTATAGGATATAATGACAAAGATAAACCTATTACAGTAAGAGACTTAAAAGCAGAAGGTAGTTTAACAGTGTTATTAAAAGATGCATTTCAACCTAATCTAGTGCAAACATTAGAACATACTCCTGCCATTATTCATGGAGGACCATTTGCTAATATTGCTCATGGATGTAATAGTATTTTAGCAACAAAACTAGCTTTAAAATTAGGAGAATATACGGTTACAGAAGCAGGATTTGGTGCAGATTTGGGAGCAGAAAAATTTTTAGATATTAAATGTAGAACAGCTAATTTAAAACCAGATGCTGTTGTTTGTGTTGCAACAATAAGAGCATTAAAATATCATGGAGGAGCCTCAAAGGAAGAAGTAATGAAAGAAAATCTTCCAGCCTTAGAGAAAGGAATTCATAATCTTTTAAAACATGTAGAAAATTTAAACAAGAAATTTGGACTAAATGTTATTGTGGCTATTAATCGTTTCAAACAAGATACAGGAGAAGAAATAAAACTTCTAGAAGAAAGGCTAAAAGAAAAAGAAATTACTTTAAGTTTAACAGAAGTATGGGCAAAAGGTGGAGAAGGTGCAACTGATTTAGCAAAAAAAGTAATGGAACTAACAGAAAAGGAAGATACATTTGATTATATTTATTCTTTAGAAGATAGTATTACAGAAAAAATAGGAAAAGTGGCAAAAGAAATATATGGAGCAGTTGATGTAGAGTATACAGAACAAGCCATTAATGAAATCAGAAAAATAGAAGAAATGGGATATGGTAAATTACCTGTATGTATTGCTAAAACACAGTATTCTTTTTCGGATGATGAAAAAAATTTAATCTGTGACGAACCTTTTGTAATTCATGTAAAAGATGTTGTTTTAAAAACAGGTGCTGAATTTGTTGTAGTACTTACAGGAAATATTTTTACAATGCCAGGGCTACCAAAAGAACCAGCAGCAGAAAAAATAGATATTGATGAAAATGGAGAGATTATAGGAATTTTTTAAAGAAAAGAGAGAAAAATGATAGAAAAACTTGAAAAATGTAAATTATGTCCAAGAGAATGTGGGATAAATAGATTAGAGAATAAAATAGGAATGTGTGGTGGAGGAGCTAATGTAAAAATTGCATTAGCTTCTATTCATAAATTTGAAGAACCATGCATTAGTGGAACAAGAGGTTCTGGAACAGTGTTTTTTTCAAACTGTAATTTAAAGTGTAAATTTTGCCAGAATTATGAAATCAGTCAACAGGGAAGGGGAAAAGAAATTACAATAGAAGAACTAAGCAATACTTTTTTGGAGTTACAAGAAAAAGGTGTTCATAATATTAATTTGGTAAGTCCAACAATTTATGTATATCAAATAATAGAGGCATTAGAAATCGCAAAGCAAAAAGGACTTCATATTCCTATTGTATACAATACCAATGGATATGAAAAAGAAGAAACCATAGAACTTTTAAATGATTATATAGATGTCTATTTACCTGATTTAAAATATGCTTCTAATGATATAGCAAAAAAATATTCAGGAGTAAACCATTATTTCGAAATAGCCACAAAATGTATTTTAAAAATGCAAGAACAAGTAAAAGAGGTAAAAATTAACGAAGAAGGAACTATGGAAAAAGGATTAATGGTACGTCATTTAATATTACCGAATTATTTATATAATTCTAAATATGTGCTTAAATGGATGAAAGAAAACTTAAAAGATGATACATATGTTAGTATAATGGCACAATATTTTCCTACTTATTTAGCTAATAAAATAGAAAAATTGAATCGAAAATTAACAATAAAAGAATATAAAGAAATAGAAAAATATGTTTGTTTTTTAAATTTTAAAAACGGTTATTTTCAAGAATTGGGAATGCAGGAAGAAGAATATGTACCAAAATGGGAATTTTAGTGTAACTTTTTAAAATTTAAATGGTATTAAGGGTAGAAGAAAGGGATGATATAAATGAAAAAGATTTTAATTTTGTTAGGAATAATCATTTTTATTTTTATAATCGTTTTAGGGCTTAGTATACATTATCATAAAACAAGCAGAGAAAATATGCCAGAACAACAAACCTACCCAACTATACCAGAAAACACACCTAAGCCAGAAGAGATTAGTTATTCTAAAAATGAAAAATTATGGTTTAAATTACTAGAAAATATTATACAAACAGATGAAGCATTAAACTATGAAATGGAGTATATCGCCATTGATTTTGATTCGATATTAAACCCAAAAGGGGAAATAGACGATAAGTCTCTAGAAAATTATAAGAAATATTTTTCATTATCCGAAAGTGAAATTGAAACAATTATAGAGGAATGTAAAAAATATCATACAAATGTAGTAAATAAATCCATGGATGATTTAGAAAAAGAAGGGTTATTTTATGAAGAATTCCCTACTGGCATTGACGGAATATGTATTTATGTAAGAGATATTGAAAATGTAACAGAAAATAGTATAGAAATCATATTAGGAAAGTATCGTAGTGGATTAGCTGCTGTTTGGCCAGAATACAAAGCAATATATGAAGATGGAGAATGGACAATAGAAGTAATTTCTATGAGTATTTCTTAAAACAGGAGGCTAATATGGTTAAAGAAAAAACAGATGTAGAATTATATAGGGAATTTTTATTAGGAAATAAAGAAGCATTTGAAGAAATTGTGTTACGTTATAAAGATAAATTAATATACTTTATTGCTCGTTATGTAAAAACAATTGAAATTGCGGAGGATTTAGCACAAGATACTTTTGTATATGTTTTAGTAAATAAAAAAGAATATGATTTTAAATATTCTTTAAAAACATATCTTTATACAATTGCAAAATGTAGAGCATGGAATTATTTAAAAAGAGAAAAGAAAATTGTGAGATTAACGGATGAGTATTACGACATGCAAGATATTGAAGAAGAAATTTTTCAAAAGGAAACAATAGAAAGTTTAAAAGAAAACATAAAAAAATTAAAACCAGAATATCAATCTGCTATCTACTTGGCAGATTTAGAAGACTTGTCTTATAAAGAAATTAGCAAAATATTAGATAAGTCAATGCCACAGGTAAAGGTTTTAATTCATCGTGCTAGAAAAGCACTACAAAAAATTACTAGAAGGGAGGAGATACTATATGAAGAATGAGAAAGAATTTATCAAAGGAATTTATGAAAAATATGACAATATAACCAAAAATGATAATTTTTATCATGAAAGAATCTACCGAAAAAAGAAAGTTTCTCTGCTTAAAATGGCAGCTATATTTATTATTTGTATTTGTATTACAGCAAGTTTAACTTATGCAGGATTTAAAGCTTATCAGAATGCACAATTAAATGCAAACTATTCGGAAGATATTGCAGCAACGGATGGAAATCAAATATGGTGCGGAACATTTCAATTGGTATGGAATGATGCTATGGAAAAAATGGGGAAGAAACCAATTGTTTTTAAAGAATACTCTCCCTTGGCAGAAAGTTTAAATCAACAAAAATTTACAGTAGGTGATATTTCTGAAGAATCTTACTATAAAATTGTTTCAGAGATGGTACCAGGATTAAAAGAAAAAATAGAAACGGAAATAAAAGAAAAATTTGGGATACAAAGCATTACACTAGATGATATTGATTTTACTCCAAATTCTAATGTTTGTTTATTATATGCTATGCTAAAAAAAGAATTTACTTTTCCGGTAGAATTTACGGATTTAGGAAAAGGAAATTTCGCAGGAGGGGAGCAACCTGTAACTTATTATGGAATTAATGATGACACAGACGAAAGCGTATGGAATAATGTAGAGGTATTATTTTATGATACCAAGAATGAATTTGCTATCAGATTAAAGACAAATGAGAAAGAAGAAGTTATTTTGTATCGAACAGACAACAATACCTCATTTGAAGATATGTATCAAAAGATATTAGAAAAAGAGAAATCTTATACAGGAAGTAAAAGATATACTCAGTACGATAAAATATTAAAGATACCCAATATAAATGTATGTACTCAAATAAGCTATGATGAATTATGTGATAAAGAGATACAAGGTTCTACATGGCATATAGAAAAGGCAATTCAAACGGTTGAATTCTCTTTAGATAAAACAGGTGGAAAGATCATAAGTGAAGCAGAATTACAAGAAAGAACAAAATCATATGCCATGGAAGATGTGATAGCAGATGAAAGAGAGTTCTTATTAACTGAACAATTTGTGTTATTCTTAAAAGAAGAAGATAAAAATGTTCCGTATTTTGCTATGAATGTCCAAGACAATGATGTATTAGAATAATACTAAATAAATGCGTTTATCTATTTTAAGTATAATTTTATACCTAAAATAGATAATTTTTTTAAAATAAAAAAGTAAAAATTTACAATAAATATTGACAAATTTCATTTCTATTTATACAATATTTACGATTAATGAAAGGAGGAAAAATATGGAAAAGAAAAATAAAGAAAAAAACAAAAAAATAAATAAAATACTATGCTTAATATTTGTTATTGCTATAATAATAGCTCTAATATTAGTTATAAGAAATGCTAACATTGAAAAATTGAACAAATTGGATAATTTAGAACAATTAGCACTAACAGAAGAACAAATAAAAGAACTTAAAGATTCTATTAAGGTTAATGAAGTATCAATTATTGGTAGGGCAACTGGTACAGAACCATTTTCAGAGATAAAAGAAGGTGAAGTAATCCCTGAAATTCCTGAACCAGGAGAAGATTATAGTGCATCAGATAACTATGTAAGAATATTAGATGTTGTTTCTTATCAAATGAACGTAACAACCTCTCCTAATACGTTAAAAGAAGGAATAACAGATTCATCCATAATATATGGAGGAATTATAAAGGTTAAAGCTAAATTACCAAATCAAGAAGAACCAAATCTTACATGGGAACTAGACGCATGGATGGAAAATCCGCAATTAAGTGATGATGGGACTGAATTATATGCAGAGTATACAATTCCTATAGATCAAATAAGTGCACCAAAATCCCAGCAATTATCATTTTCTTTTAGAGTTGGAGGAAATACCAAAGAAATAACAGAAAATCAAATGCCTGTATTTGAAGTTTGGATGGATGGAAATAAACCAGATAATGAAGAATCACAAGTGGAAAGCTGTGTAATTAAAGATAACTCTATTGGAAAAATTTCTATATCATCATCACAGGGATTAAATGTAAAATTGCAAAAAGGTGATTTAACACAAAAGTGGACGAATTCAAATGAGTTGGGTGAAAAACAAAATGGATATTACATGAATTATGGTATTGCAGTTGGAATAGCTCAAAAAAGTGAAATATTAAATGACTTAAGGGGCATAGAATATCCAGTAGGAAAATTAGAAATTAAATTGAAATTAGATTATGAATATTCCGATGGAACAGAATGGATTTCTGTTGATGAAAACTCAGAAAATAGCTTGGGACCTGCAAATGGCACAAAAATAATTGCTTATGGAATAAATGGAGAAAAAAATACAAATTTATGGCCAAATGATTCAGTGTTTGTAAGTGGGATGCCAAATGGAAGAAATGATTTGAATTTAGAAGATGAAAAGAGAAATGTTTATGATTCTGGAAATATAAATGTAAAACAAGAAGGAGACATTATAACAGTCACCTTTGAGAATTTTAACATAGGAGAAAATTTTCCAGAACTTAATCGCTCAGGAGGAGCATTTGGGACATCAACAGAAGGTTATTTCGCAGTTGGAAATATTGAAATATTTTCTCCATTCTATAACGAAATTTCAGATTCAATAACAGAGTATCAATTAAATATAAGTGTATTAGAAGCTACATTTTCAACACAAACAGAACAAGACATTGTTATTGGAGCAAACGATTCAAACGGAATGATAGAAGATGTTAACTTGACAGATAATAGACTTAATTATGCAATGACAAGAGAATTAGATAATTCTTCAGTTGGACATAGTTTACAAATAAGAAATGAATCAGATCAAATAATAGAAACATCTAATTTAAATGGTGATGCTTTTAGGTCCTTAGGTGATGAGATTATTGCCATTAGTTCTTTTAATGCAAATGATGGTCCATATGAAGGTGGTAATGAAAGAATAATCACTTGGAGTGGTGACGTTTTAGAAATTAAGAAATATGATGAGAATAATTGGTATTCTATTTCGGAATCTTCAGGATTAAATTTACCATTACCTTCAAGGGATAATATTAGCGTAAAATATGGAGTTTATAAAACAGGAAGAAATACTGGAATTGTCGATGATACAGAAATAAATAATGCGGATTATGATGATTTTTTCTGGTATGAAACTCCAGAAGAAGCATTAAATATTGGTAAAATTGCAGCAATTTACATTGACGATCCGGATTTTAACGGATATAGATTGACTCGAACAATTAGATTGAAATTCAATGTAATTGAAAAAGAAGAAAATATAGGAAAAGTGGCAGTAATTAGACACAAAAATAAGTTATATCAAGATGTTGAAAGAAAAAAGATTGCCTTTCAAACAAGCAATGAATACACAAAGAGTAAATATAATGAAGAAGGAGTGCTAATTTCTGTACATACTCCTAGAAATAACGGAAACAGCATTTTAATATTAGGAAATAAAGTTAATGTATCAAATACAACAACAGATGAATCTAGTAGTGGAATGGCTAAAGTTAATTATAATGTAGATGACGGAATTATAAATTATAAAATTATTCCTACATTGACAAATGATAGAGAACCAGTTGAAGTAGATAGTTATATTGATAGAGTGGTTATAACAAATTATTTGCCAAAAGGACTAACATATAAAGTAGCATCAGCAAATAAACAACCTGAATCTGTTAATGTGAATCCAGAGACTGGTGAAACAATAATAACATGGGTATATGAAAATTGGCAAGTAAATAGAGATGCACCTGAATATCCGGAGATAACTTTTTCAGCTAATATAGATGTTACTGTTCCAAATAATTCTCAACTTGAAAATAGAACCGTAATATATACGAAAAACGACTATAGAAACGAAGAAGATTATAGAACAGCAAGATATGGAGTATTAATTGCTAATTTATCAAGCTTACAAGGGACACAATTCTTTAATGAACCTGTAGTAGAACTTAATGAAAAGTTAATTGCAACATTTGAAATACAAAATTTTTCACAAGTTAGTTTAACAAACGCAAGAGCTTTACAAGTTCTCCCTTATGTTGGAGATGAAAATGGAAGCGATTTCGTTGGAACATATAAAATAAAAATTGGAGAAATCCCAGAAGGAGCAAAACTTTATTATACAAAAGTACCAGTAGACTTATTGGAATCTAATGCAGGAGTTAGTAGAGACAAGTTTGATAGACTAAATCCAGCCAATATCAATTTTGAAACTACAACTGCATGGATAGAATTAAATGGAAATGAAGAATTATTAAATACAGATGTAACAGCAATTGTACTTATACAAGATAGAATTGAACCAAGGAATACAGCCGTTTTTGGATATGAAATTATTCCAGAAGGAAATCATCCTAATAGTAAATATGTTGTATCTGCTAATATGATTGCAACTGGATTCCCAACAGTACTAAAGACAAATATTGACATTGGAACAGTTGTACAAAGAACAATTGAAGGAACAGTATGGTATGATGGAAATAAAAATGGAATCATGGAAGACAATGAATCAAAAGCAGAGAATATAATGATGGAAATCATTAATTCTGAAACAGGAGAAATAGCAAGTGACGTGTTTGGTAACCCATTAAATAACATCACAACTGATGAACAAGGTTCATATTGTGTAAAAGGATTAACCAAGGGTACATATCAAGTGAGATTTTCTTTACCAGAAAACACATATGTAACAGAAAAAAATGTTGGAAATGATGAAAAAGTCAATAGCAAAATTAATACAGATATCCAAGACAATAAAGTTATTTCAGATGTATTAGTCAAGCTAAATACAGATAATTTGTCAGAACTAGAAAATGAAGAATATATCAATCTTGGATTAATTCAAGAAACTGGAATAGTAGAAATACAATATGTTGAAAAAATTGAAGATTCTACAGGTAGCATAACAGAAAATCAAATAAGAGATTCTATTGAAATAAGTGGACCAATAGATAGTAGTTTCAATATTGCAAATAAAGAAATTAATATAGCAAATTATCAACGAACTACAGATGAATTCGAAAAAGAAGGCTTTTTTACCAAAGAAAAACAGATTATAAAAATATATTATGAAAAATTACCTGGAGGGACAGTAACTGTAAAGCATATATTAGTTAATGCAGATTTATCAGAAAGTATAATAAAAACTGAATATATACAAAAAGATATAGGAGAGCCATATGAAACATCTAGACTAGATGATACATCATATATAATTAGTAAAATAAGACCGGAACCTTCCAATACTTTAGGATATATTTCTGAAGAACCTATTGAAGTTAATTATTACTATGAACGCATAGAAGCAGGAGACGTTATAATAAGATATGTAAGAAAATATACTCCAAATGGAGCAGAAGAACCAGTAGAAATACAGATTTTAAGTCCTATTGTGCTAAAGGGATACATAGGAGAACAATATACAACTTCAAGAATTAATATAGAAGGTTATTCACCAGATGTCGCAGAAAATGAGCCTACTGGAACAGGAATATTTACAGAAGAAGAGCAAATTGTTACTTATTATTACACCAAACCAGAAGAAGGAATGGTAACAGTAAAATATGTTACCACTGTTTGGAATGAAGAAAAAGCTGAATATGAAGAACAGGAGATATCAGAACTTACTATATTAAAAGGCTATGTTGGAGATACATACGAAACAATAAGAAAGCCAATAGAAAATTATAGAGGTATTGCACCAGAGCCAACTAATAAAACGGGAGTATATAGTGAGCAGCCGATAACAGTAATATATTATTATGAATTATTACCAAAGGGAGAAATTACAGTTAAGTACATAGATATTGATGGAAATCTTATGAAAGACGATAATGATAATCCTGTACAACCAATTACAACATCAGATTATATTGGAAAAAGTTATATTTGTACTCCTATGGAATTTGTAGGATATTCTGTTAAAATTACTCCTCAGAATAGCAAAGGTACATATACAGAAAGTCCACAAGAAATTACATTCATTTATGATAGAAATTATTACAATTATAAATTTGAATATTATTTTGAAGACTTAGATGGAAATTATGTTATTGATAATAATTATACAGTTAATGGTCAAGCAAAATATGAAGATGTAATAACACAATATGATGAAAAAACTAAAACTGGTTTTACTTGTAGTCGTGTTGAAGGTGTGCCAATTGTTATTGGAACTAATGAAAATGAAAATGTAATTAAATTATATTATGACAGAAACATATATGATTATAGTGTGGAATACTACTACGAAAACGATAATGGAGAATTAGATAAAAAAGAAGTAACTGAATATGGTCAAGCAAAATATGGAGACATTATTGATAAATATATTGATAAAAATATAGCAGGATATTATTTAAAAACAAAAGAAAATTATCCATTAACTATTACTGAAAATGTAAATAATAATATCATGAAATTATATTATTATAAACAAGATGCAACAATAAATATAAAATATATAGATGTTGATACGTTTGAAAGTATTGTTCAGGATAAGTATATTTACGGAAAAGTAGGACAATCATATGATGTATCTAATGAAATTCAAGAAATAGAAAATTATAGACTTATGAGTCAAACAGATAATCTTGTTGGAATTTACATAGAAAGCCCAGAAAACAATAATACAATCACTGTTATATTTGGATATAAGAAAACTGGAAAAGTTATTACAAAATATATAGAAAAAATTGAGCAAATAAAGAAAGATGAATTTGGCAATGAAATTATCGACACAACAACAGGAAAACCTATTACAGAAGTTATTGAAGTTGAAATCCATAATCCTAAAATAGAAGAAGATATAATAGGAAGTACTATTACTGTTACACCAATTGCTATAACTAATTATACATTACTTGAAGGACAAACATCACAATCTGTATTAGTAGAAGATGGAGAAACTATTATTAAATATGAATATACAGGGAAAGCAGGTGGAGTAACAGAAAATCACATTGATATTATTACAGGAGAACTTATCGAACAAATCTATCATGAAGGAAGACAAGGAGACTATTATTCTTATCCAGCAAAAACATTTGAAGGATATGATTTATATGAATCAAAGTTACCGACTAATTCTGAAGGCACAATGCAAGAAAATACGATAGAAGTTAGTTATTACTATATAAAAAGAGCCCAAGTTTTAGTAGAATATGTTGATGAAATTTCAGGAGAAAAAATATTAGTAGATGATAAGGATTTAACTGAAACAATAAATGGACATGAAAATGATTCATATCAAACAAATCTAAAAGATATTTCTGGTTATGTTCATACAAAGACTGAAGGTGAAACAAGTGGAAATATGAAAGTAACAGTTGAAATAAATGAGGAAGATGGAACTAAAATATTTAATAATATAACAGAAGTAACATATTATTACAAAAAAATTGCGGGAGGAGTAATTGAAAGACATATTGATATTATTTCAAATGAAATAATTGAAGAAAAATTACATCAGGGAAATGAAATGGATAAATATTCGATTACAAATAAAGAATTTACAGGATATGATTTAGTCGAAGAAAAGAAACCAGATAACGCAGAAGGAAATATGACAGTAGAGCCAATTATTGTAAATTATTATTATATCAAGGAAGCAAGTGTTAAAATTAAATATATCGATAAAACAAATAATGTAGAGATTATAGATAACAAAATTATTTATGGACATGAAAATGATCCTTATGAAAGTCAACCAGAAGATTTAAAATATTATAAATTAATTGAAGAACCAGAGAATAAAACAGGGGAAATGAAAGCAAGCATTATCAAAAATGATGATGGAACAATAACATTAAATAATGTTACCGAAGTTATTTATTATTATGAAAGACTAAAATTTAATTTTAAAATTGAGCAAGAGATTGTAGATATAATTGCAAATGGACAAAAAATAGCAATTAATGATTCTAATATAGGAAAAATAGACTTTAAAGCAAATGAAATAGAAAAATCTAATGTAGAAATAACATATAAAATAACAATTACAAACGATAGTGATATAGAAGGAATTGCTTATGCCGTTATTGATGTTCCTGATGGATTTCATATTGTAGAGACAGACGGATGGATTAAAAGAGACGGGAACTTAGTAAAAACTATTGATAACTTAACTCCAAAAGAAAGTAAAGCTTATTTAATAAAATTAGGATGGAACTATAATACAAATAATGAAATTGGAATAAAACAAAATATAGCTCAAATTATAAGTACAGAAAATGATGCGAATTTTGAAGAAATAACATTAGAGGATAATATTTCCACTACAGAGGTTATTATTACTATTTCAACAGGAATAATAAGAAATCCGTGGATAAAAATAGTATTTGTATTTTTAATAGTTTTAGCTTTCTTAATTATAGTAAATAAAAAGAAAATTAGCAGAAATAGGAAAATGAGAAAATAGAGATTAACAAAAACCACAAAAATTTTTAAAAATTTTTGTGGTTTTTGTTTACTTTTGGAATATTATCCTATACAATATACAAGAGAAAATGATAGAAATGCAAAGGATAATTATTGTAGGGGGTACCACGAATGAAAATTTTGATGTTAACATGGGAATATCCACCAAGAATTGTTGGGGGAATTGCAAGAGTTGTACATGACTTGTCTAAGAGATTAATTAAAGATGGACATGAAATTTATGTTGTAACATACAGAGAGGGAGATTTGCCTTATTTTGAAGATGACAAAGGAGTAAAAGTTTATCGAGTAGATAATTTTATGATTAATCCTAATAATTTTATTGACTGGATTATGCAATTAAATTTTAATTTAATTGCAAAAGCAAATGAAATTATTGCTAAGGAAGGAAATTTTGATGTTATCCATGCACATGATTGGTTAGTTGCTTATGCCGCAAAAACTTTAAAAAATTCGTATGGTACACCACTTGTTGCTACAATACATGCAACAGAAGCAGGAAGAAATAGCGGAATCCATGATGAAGTACAAAGATATATTAATGATACAGAATGGATGTTAACTTATGAAGCATCTGAAGTAATTGTAAACAGTAACTTTATGAAAGGTGACTTACAAAGATTATTTGGTCTACCTTTTGAAAAAATCAATGTTGTACCAAATGGAATTAATCTAACAAATTTTACAGGAGTAGAAAGAGACTACGAATTTAGAAGACAATATGCAGCAGATAATGAAAAAATAATTTTATTTATGGGTAGGCTTGTTTATGAAAAGGGTGTACAACATTTAATATCAGCAATGCCAAAAATATTACAGAATTATCATGATGCTAAATTGATTGTAGCTGGTAAAGGTGGCATGATGGATGAACTACGTAATCAAGTAAACTCTATGGGAATTGGTAATAAAGTTTATTTTACCGGATACTTAAGTTCAAAACAAGTTGTAAAAATGTATAAATGTGCGGATATTTCGGTTTTCCCAAGCACATATGAACCATTTGGAATTGTAGCATTGGAGGCAATGCTTGCAGGAGTACCAACTGTAGTATCGGATGTAGGAGGATTAAATGAAATTGTAACACATAAAGAAGATGGAATGAAATGCTATGCAGGGAATCCAAATTCTATAGCAGATTCTATTTTAGAACTATTATTTAATCCAGCTTTATGTAATGAAATTACCAAAAAAGCAAAACTAAAGGTAAAAAATGAATTTAACTGGGCAAAAATCGCACAAGATACGCATTTTATCTATCAAAAGGCTATTTGCCAAACGATGGCAGATAGACAGGCAAATCAAATTGCACAAGAAAAAGCAAATAAAGCAAGAAAAGCTAAAAATAATGAAACCGAAATTACAAACTTGCTAAGCTTTAGAAAACGTCATGCATATGCATAAAATAGAGAATAATTAATGGAGGGCATATATTTCATTAAAAACAAAAGTTATTGTATGAGAAAATAACATTTGAAAATGAAATATGCCCCTTTTTTAGGAGGAAAAAGAATGTATGTACCAAAACCAATTGATACAGAGAAGATTATATTAGGAAAAGACATATTAGAATTATCTGAGAAGTTAGCAAAAAACACACATGAAGTTTGGGCGATACAAAGAATAAAAGACGGTTGGAAATATGGCGAAAAAAGAGATGATCAATTAAAAACACACCCAGGAATAAGACCATATGAGGAGTTAACAGAAGAAGAAAAAGAGTATGATAGAAATACTTCTTTGGAAACATTAAAATTAATTATTAAATTAGGATATAAAATAGAAAAGGAAGCGTAAATAAAACATGATAAAAAATTTAGTTTTAGAGGTTATTATTTTAATAATTACATTATTTTT
>CALXRW010000021.1 GCA_944390965.1 uncultured Clostridia bacterium | reverse complement strand
TTTCTTCACTTTCTTTTCTACAATTTTTTTTTTTTTTTCTACTACTTCTTCAATAGTTAAGTTTGTAGAATCTACAATTACAGCATCTTCTGCAATTTTCAATGGCCCCACATTACTCGTTTTATCATTATAATCACGGAATTTCACATTTTCTAAAACTTCTTCATATGTTGTTGAAATTCCTTTTTCTAAATTTTGTTCATATCTTCTTCTTGCTCTTTCTTCTGGAGATGCATCTAAATATATTTTTACCTCTGCATTTGGAAATACATTTGTTCCAATATCTCGTCCTTCCATAATTACATTTGCGTTTTTACCCATTTTTCTTTGTAATTCTACCATAGCATTTCTTACTTCTGGAATATGTGATACTTGTGAGACTAAATTACTTACTTCTTTGGTTCGAATTTCATTTGTAATTTCCCTTTGGTTTAAGAATACGCTCTCTTTTTGAAACTCAATTTTACTATCACATAATATTTCTTTAATTTTTTCTATATCTTCTAATGAAACCTTTTTCTGTATTACCTCCCAAGTAATTGCTCTATACATTGCCCCAGTATCTATCTTGGTAAAATTTAAATCTTTTGCTAATAATTCTGTTACAGTTCCTTTCCCGGAACCTGCTGGTCCATCAATTGCTATTACCATTTTTATCTACTCCTTTTATGATATTTTTCCTTCTGGCATATGTATATTTTTAGCGACAATATCGATGCTTCCCACATTCATTGCAGTTAAGTTTTCAATTTCTTTTTTACATTTTTGTTTAAATAAATTTAATGCCTCAATCACATTGTATCCATATTCAATAGTTGTTTCAATGTAAATATACATACCATTTTCTGATTTTTCTGTTCTTACCTTGTTTACACGATAAATTGCTTCTGATTTTGTTGCTAAATATTCTATAATTTGTCTAAATACAGTATCTGAAATTACAAAATTTCCCAAATAGCTAAATGTTGGTCTTATAATTGATTTTTCAGCAATATATGGTTTTACATCCTTTCCTTTTGATTTAAAAATTTGAAGCGGGTCTAACAAATACCCCGAAAAATCTTTTTTTATTTCAAAGGTAGGAACAGGGATAACATGTTTCCCCTCTGTTGTTCTAATTCTCCTTGCGGTTTTCATTTCTTCTTCTGTTGCTACTTGTTGAATATAAATAGTTTCAACAATAGGAGCAATTCCTAAATTTTCAGCAATTTTTTCTACCATTCCATCTGAGGTTCCTAGTATTAGAATACTCTCCGGTTTATATTTTCGTATCACTTTTTTTATCTCTGCTTGTTGTTCTGGCTTAGAAAAAAGTGCATTTTTAACTGTTTCTATCTTGGTTTCCGCTTTTTTCGCTGAAACTCCCGCAATTACTTCATTATCTTTTATTAATAGTCCATCATCTATAATATAACTAATATTCCTTTCATTTGCCACCATTTGTGCTCTATAGCTTTTCCCTGTTCCAGATGGTCCTACAAATGCATAGGCTTTCGGTTTATGATCAAATGCAATCATCTTTTTAATCCTTTCTCATACAAAAAACATAAATCTCTTTCTTCATTATATATCATTGGTAAAAAAAAATGCAAGTAAAAGAACTGCATATCTAAAAATAGTTATCTTTTTTTGATTAGATTAGTGATTAATATTCCTAACAGAATAATATCCTTAAGAGAAACAGAGCTTTTGTCTTAGCCTATTTTTAAAAAGGTTAAAACAAAAGCTCTGTCTTTTTTATTGCATTGGAAAAATCGTCAGATTTTTCCGGAGCAACAAGGTTAAGTTACCTATGTTTTCGTGCGATTGCGAAGCAATCTGTACATGTGGCGAAGCCACTTTTCTTATTGAATTCCATATTTTTTCTTAAATCTATCTGCTCTACCACCTGTTGTATTTTGTTTTAAATTACCTGTCCAAAATGGATGACATTTAGAGCAAATATCCACTTTCATGTTCTCTTTTGTAGAACCTACTTCTAGTACGTTTCCACAAGCACATGTAATAGTTGTTTCTTTATATTCTGGATGTATTCCTTCTTTCATTTCGTGTTCACCTCTTCTTTTTATTGTTACTAAATTTCTACTGAATATTATCATACCATATTTAACCAAAAAAAGCAACTGTTTTTCTATTTTCTCATCTAAAAACCGATAACTTTATTTCATTCTATTTTTAAAGTGTTACTTTTGATATATCTTTTAATGATATATTTCTCTTCTATGTCCTATTTCTAAAACAAGAACTATTACTTCTCTATCTTGTATTTCACATATTACTCTATAATCTCCAATTCTATATCTCCATTGTCCTGACCTATTTTCCATTAAACCTTTACCATGCATTCTTGGATTTTCACAATTCTGAATATTCTTTTCTAACCATCCAATGATAAGTGAAGCTATATGTTTATCTAATTTTTTTAATTGTCCTTTTGCTTTATCTGTAAATATGACTTTATATTTCATTACATTCCCAACTCCTCTTTTACTTCCTCCATTGTATAAGTCTTAGGATTTTTCTTATATTCTTCTATTGCTTTTTTATAACATTCCAAATCATACTCATCTTCAATTTTCTCCAATACTGCATTTCTTATTAAATCAGATAAAGAAATATTATTCATATCTGCATATGCTTTTATTAATTCTGTGTCTTTATCACTTAATCTTACTGAAATAGTCATAATATTCACTCCCTTCTGCTTTTATTGTAATACATTGTATTACATCTGTCAATATTATTCTATTATTTTTTCAAGTTTATGTGATTTTATCCAATAAAAATTGAATATCAAAGAGAGCGATTTAGCGTAAACCATTTTTGATACACTTGTGTTAATACATTACCAAAGCTCATTTTCTTCACTTCTGACTTTGCTACAATTTCAGCAGTTAGTAAGATATCATTTCCTTTTGAATAAACAATTTCTCCCAAATGCTGTCCTTCAAAAATAGGAGCAGAAATAGAATTTGGAAGTTGAATAGTTTGAGTAATATCTTTATATTCTCCTTTTTTTAATAATATACCTCCATCTTCTTTTATAATGGCTTCTACACTTCCAGAAATTCCTTTTTGTACAGGAATTTGCATTATGGTTTCTCCTTTTTGATTGAATTGTTTAAATTCATAGGTATTGAATCCAAAGTCTAATAATTTCTTTGCTTCTGCAAAACGAGTTGCAGTATTAGGTGCTTTCATAATCACAGCAATTAAAGATAAATTGTCTCGTGTAGCTGTGGCAGACAAGTTGTATAAAGCAAGAGATGTTGAACCTGTTTTTAGTCCAGTACATCCACTATAATTACGAACTAATTTATTTGTATTGACCAATTCAGATTTTCCATCTCTTAAACTATCCATCCAAATTGTTGTGTATTTTGTTATTTGTGGATGTTTGGTCATAAGTTCTCGGGACATTAGTGCAATATCATAACTTGATGTTACATGACCATCTTCGTCAATTCCATGACAATTTTTAAATGTGGTATCATTCATTCCCAATTCTTTTGCTTTTTGATTCATTTGTTCTACAAATAATTCTTCACTTCCGGCTAAATGTTCTGCCATAGCAACAGTACAATCATTTGCAGAAACAACACAAATAGCTTTTAGCATTTCATCTACTGTTAGTTGTTCAGTTTCATTTAACCATATCTGTGAGCCACCCATAGAACGAGCATTTTCACTACAAGAAACCTTATCTGTAAAAGAAATTCTACCACTATCGATTGCTTCCATAATTAATAATATACTCATTACTTTTGTAACACTAGCTGGTCTTAATTGTTCATGTGGATTATGCTCGTATAATACTTGACCAGTCGTTTGTTCCATCAAAACCGCACTTCCGGATTCTAAGTTCAAAGAATTGTCTGTGCTCGTTGAAACTTCTGCTGTTACCGGTTCTGTTATAGAAGACCACACATAGCCAGAATCATCTGTTGCTTGCACAATAGTATAAGGAATTAGTGCTGTAAGCAATAAAACAATGCCTATCATTCTACGATATATTTTTTTATTTAAAAGCATAAAAATACCTCCTAATATTTATTACTATCATTTATATTTAGGAGATATTTTTTTATGATTTTTTCTTATTGCTTATATTTTCTTTGCATGTAATACAACTCTATAATTGTTATTATCTGCGCAGGTAGATAAAGTTAAAATTTTGTCACTAGAATTTACGTCAACATTAAAGTCTACTTTACTACGTCCCTTTATTTCTATCAGAAATTCTTCAAAAGCTTTTTCTGATTCAAAAGAATTTGTAGTATAATAAGTTTCTTTTTCAATTTGATAAATAGAAAAAACTTGGTATCTTTGTTCCTCTTGTTCTGTTATATAAGAAATATATAAATTTTCTTCATTTTCATACCATTCTGGTTTAAGAATATCTTTTAAAGTGCAAAACATAGAGCCATCTCTTCTGTTATGTCCATAAATTGTCATATTTTGATCTGTTCCATTTAAATTGACTCTATAATCTAAAAAAGGCCAGCCAGCTGCATTATATGTTTTATCAAAACTGTGAGTTAGATAATAAGAATTATCTTGTCCTTGTACAATTGGATAATCTATACTTGTATTATTTACTTTTAACCATGCTACAACATCAGAATTTGTTTCTTTTAATTTAGCAAAATCTACCGAAATTGTATTATCTTCTCTTTCAACCACAGCGGAATGTACAATTTTCACAATTTTGTCAGTATGTTTATTTTCCATCATCCATTTTCCAATATAAATTCCACAAATAACGATAATAATGAGTGAAATGATTCGAAATATTGGTATTTTATGTGTTTTATTTGTCTTTGGTTTTTGGGCATGCTTTCCATTACTTGTACTCATTCTACCTCCAAATCAAATAGGGTTTTTTCATTAAATATTTTCAATAATATGTAAAAATGTTGAATTTGCATGTGGCAATTTCAACATTTTCTTACATAACTCTAATATTTATTCTTTCATTATGGGTCGACATATGTATGCCGACCCATAAATTATCTTTTTATACTATTTTTATTTGTTATGTTTTTTCTTTATAGTATAAACCACATTTCCTAAAACAACCAATACTAATATAGCAACAACTATATAAATATAATCTCCTGTTTGAACAATTTCAGAATCTTCTCCTGATACTGCTTCATTTTCAGGGTCTGTTGTTTCTTCTGGAGGTGTTGTTGGGTCTTCAGGGTCTGTTGTTTCTCCTGGATCAACTGCTTTTTCTGCAACTGTTACATTTATTTGTTTTTCTACTCCATTTGCTGAAATTGTTAATACTGCATCTCCAGCTGCAAGAGCTGTAATTGTATTGTCATCATTTACTTTTACAATTTCATCATCAGAAGATACAATTGTCATGTTTTCAGGTGTTACTTCAGTTCCATTAATTTTAACTGTTACATCTAGAGTTACTGTTTCACCGACTGTAACTTCTAAATCATTTACAATGATTTCTGCTTCACCTACTACAGTATTTCCATTTTCGTCTGTTCCAACAGCTACATTTGTTGTATCTGAAGGATTATTAATCACAATGTTATCATTTCCTTCTGCTGAAGTAATTTTAACATTTTCTCCACTTATTGTTACTGTTGGTGTTTCTTCTCCTTCTTTATATACCACTTGAATTGCAGATGAGTTTTCTGATTTTATTGTTCCTCCTGTTATAGTAGTATTTCCTGCATTATATACTGCATTTGATTGTACACTTGTTATTTCTCCACCAGATATAGCAAGGTCTGTACCTTCATATACTACAAATATTCCGCCTTCTGAATTGAATGTACCGTTTTCTATTGTTGTAGATACATTGTTTTCTGCAGGAAGGCTTTCTCCTTCATAAATGCTTCCTATCATATTAGCATTACCTGTTGAATCGAAATCTCCACCAGTTACTGTTAAATTAGCTTCATTTCTAACCATCCAAAAGCTTGCTGCTCCATCAAAATCACCATTATTAATTGTTAAACTTCCTTTGTTATCTAAAATGCTCCATTTAGCATCTTCTTCTTGTACAAATGTACCTCCATTAACTGCTGCTGTTCCCCAGTTGATAATTGTACCATAGGCATCATTTTGTTCAAATGTTCCCCCTTCAATTTTTAATGTACCATTATTTCTAATTACTGGCAATTGTACATCTCCAGCACCTGTTGCTGGAATAATTTTTCCTGTTTTTCCTGCAGAATTATCTACAATTGTTAATTCTGCTCCTGCATTTACTAAGATAGTTTCGCATCCTGCTGTGTAACCTTGAAGTGTAAATCCATTTAAGTCAAGAATTACTTTTTCTCCCTCATTAATAATTAAATCTTGTGATAATTTTGGATCTCCATCTGTTAAATTTTTTGTTAATTTAATTGTATGTACTCCTTCACTTTCTTGTACATCTGCTACTCCCCAGTCTTTAAAATTATTAACTGTTGCAGCATATGCACTTCCACAAATTGTTAATATTACAGCCATTACAACTAATAATACTAACATTTTTAAACTTTTTCTCATAAGTTTTTTTCCTCCTTTTATTTTTTTATGAATAATGATGATTTTCATGTTCATTATATCAAAACACAAAATAAATACAAGACTTTTTTACAAAAAAACTAAATTTCTTTTGTAAAATTACCATTTGTATAATTTTTCCCCTCTAATTTGTCTCCTTTTTTTATTTTTTGAATGATTTTATTAGTTTCTTCTATTGTTTCCTCGAGTAATGAAATACGAAAAGTATTTGCTTTTAACTCTTTTGTTGAAATAGAAGTTATTTTGCTATTGTATATTGTTGTAACTGTTTCTATTGTATCTGGTTTTATTGGGAATATATAACTCAATCGGTCTTTTAAAAAATATTGTTTATTTCTACAGAATCTACTAGAACAAGAACTACAGCAATTTGTTTTTTCCATAAAACAATACTGAGTTGTCATAAGTGGTGTCCTTCCATATACAATAACTTCTAGATGTGATGGATTCAATCTGAATAGGTCTTCTTTATTGATTTCCGTAGAAGCCGTAATTCTATTAAATCCTATTTTTCTTAATTCATTTAGGGTTTCATTTTGAAAAACATTTAACGTATCATTTGCAACAATCTCATAATTTTCTAAAGGTATTTTCATAGCTCTTAGTAAAAAAATATCTCCTAAGTTCTGCAAAACTATTCCTGTAATTTGAAAAGTAGATAAAATATTTTTTAATTTTAAGTCAAGTAATTGATGATAGTTTTTTCTTATAATGCTTGGAAGATAAATATATAATTGGGCTTTTTCTGATAACTTTCTTATGGCTTCAAAATAATTTTCTTTTAAAAAATAGTAAAAAGGTAAATAAATATAATCAACTTGCTCTAATATTTCATATTTACCGTTTTCTTCTAAATTTTGTAATAATAGCGCAATCTTAGGGTTCGGTATCATTAATTCCATTTTAGGAAATGTATATGATATCTTTTTCCCTTGTTTTTTATATTTTGTTAGCATATTCTGAACAAATAAATTTAAAGTTTCTCTTCTTAAATCATTTAAAACAGAAACGGGTACAAATAAATCCTCTTCCATGTCAATATTAATTTTCTTAAATATAAATGGTGTATCACCAGTTTTAGATAGTTGTTTTATCATTTGTTCTTTTGTTATTGGTAATTTATTCGCTTTTTGTGGCATAATAGAAGAATGGCCTATAACTTTTAGTCCTTGGTAATATGTATGTTCCTGTTTGATTGGTACTATTTCTAGTGTAATTGGCTTATTCTCTTCTAGCATTATTTTAGCTTCCAACTCTATTTTTTTGTTTTCTGCTTGTAAGAAACGTAAAGCTTCTTCTGTTAATAATTTATCTGCTAATTTATAAACTTTGTCTCCTATATGAATATTTCCTTTCATTCTTCCAATCTCAACATAATTATTAGATGCTATTTCTTGATTTTTCCCATTTATCATTAATTCCGAGATTGTATATTTCCCATTTTCTTTTCCCAGCATTATGGTATCTCCCACGGATAATGGAATTTGAGTTGTTAGAAAAATATGCCCTTTGGAAGAAATATATTTTGAAATAGTCCCAGCAAAAATTCCAATATGGTTTGGCTTATCTTTAAAAATCATTTCTGTATTTGGTTTGTTTTTTAAATGCCCTGAAGAAAATCCTCCACGATTAAATACTTGCATTAAATTTGTTCTATCTTCTTTTTGAATGGAAATCTCATTTTTTTCTAAAAATTCATCTATGTACTTTCTATAGATTTTTGTAACAGTTGCCACATATTCTGGTGTTTTCATTCTTCCTTCTATTTTGAAACTCGTTACCCCTGCTTGAATAAGTGAAGGAATATCCTCTAAACCGCAAAAATCTTTAGGACTTAGTAAATATCCTTTTTCAATTGTCTTTTTATCCTCATCTAATAATTCATAGGGAAGTCTACAAGGTCCAGCACATTTTCCACGATTTCCAGACCTACCTCCTACTATACTAGAAAACAAGCATCTACCCGAATAGGAAATACAAAGTGCTCCATGAATAAATGTCTCAATTTCAATATTAGCATGTCGACAAATATATGAAATTTCCTCTAAAGATAATTCTCTTGCTAAGACTGCTCTTTGAAACCCAAGCTTTTCTGCCATTAATACATCTTCTAAATTATGTATTGTCATTTGTGTACTGGCATGAAGTGGTAAGTCAGGTAGTTCTCTTCTTAAAATTTGTGCTAATCCTAAATCTTGCACAATAATAGCATCTACTCCAAATTCATATGCCTTTTCCGCAAGTTGAACAGCTGGTAATAATTCTTCCTCTTTTAATAAAGTATTTAAAGTAAGATGAATTGCTACATCTCTTGTTTTTGCATAGTCAACCGCCTTTTCTAAATTTGGTAAATCAAAATTAGAAGCTGACGCTCTAGCATTAAAAAGTGAACCTCCTAAATATACACTGTTTGCGCCAGCCTGTACAGCAGCTTTTAAGCAGTCAAAATCACCTGCTGGTGATAAAAGCTCTATGTAATCTCTTTTCATAATAGACCTCCATTTTCATGTTATCATTATACCACAAATTTACAAATAGAGACAGTCTTGGCTGTCTCTATTTATTTTTCTATTTGATAAATAGATACTGTGATATCATCTTCTGTACAAGATGCATCAATCCTAATGGTATAGCTATTATCATTTCGAAATTTGAAGTCCACGCTTCCGAAACTAACTGCTGCATCTTTTCCCTCTTCCACATAAGGAACATCATTACTATGTTCATGCCTTTCTACTACCGTAAGTGTTGGAACAGCCAAAACAGCATTGTATAATGTACTACTAATTTGACATTTTCCTCCTCCATATTCTTGTATAATTTCTCCATCCACATCAAAGGTTTCTGCTTTTTGATATCCTTCTTCTGGATTTGCAGGTCCTAATGTGTCTGTAAAAGAAAATGTCTCTCCCGGTGCAACTGTTGTTCCATTTAATTCTTCACAGGCTATTCTTACATTATTTTGTCTCTCTTCTGTTTTGGTATAAATTTTTGTTGAATACGTAGCTAACTGTACTGGTGTAAATGGTGTAGGCGTTGAAGTTTGTTCTGATGCACTATTGGAAAGATTTTCAGATACTATATTTTCTTCCGTTGTGGATAATCTGGAAGTTTGTGAATTTGTATCTTCTGCAGTTTCCGAACTACTGCAGCCTGTTAATAAAAAAATAAGTAAAATAAGTAAACATTTTGTCATAATTCATCTATCCTTTCAAAAAATAGTATTTCCGTATTTCAAAAAAATATAATTGACAAATAAAATAAAAGTAAGTATAATAAAAGTAGTAAAAGAATTGTGTAAAGTAAAATTAAAGGAGATAAACTATGATCGCCAAAATTTGGAAAAAAGTTTTATTTGCGATTTTAATTATCGCTTGTTTGTTTAATATCATAATAAAAATTGTTGATAAAGTACCATTTTTACAAGAAATGCAAAGTGCGGTTAGCTATGTAACAACTGTAGATAACACATCTGAAAACACAACGCCATAAAACATATAGATATAAAAAAGTTGCTATTTTTAGCAACTTTTTTTGTTAATACTTTTTCATGAACCCATGATGTTATATCCATTGTCAGCATATATGATTTGTCCTGTGATAGCATCAGACATATTGCTTAATAAGAAGCTTGCTACATCTCCTACTTGTTTTATAGTTACATTTTGGTGTAGTGGAGCCTTTTCTTCTATTACATTAAGGATAGAGCTAAAATCTTTAATTCCTTTTGCAGATAATGTTTTAATTGGACCTGCTGATATAGCGTTTACTCTTATTTTTTCTTTTCCTAAATTTTCTGCCAAGTATCTAGTACTTGCCTCTAAAGCAGCTTTAGCAACTCCCATAATGTTATATCCTGCAATTACCTTGTTAGAACCATAATAAGTTAAAGTTACAAGACTTGCTTTTTCATTTAGCATTTCTAGTTCTTTTGCCATTCTTGCAACTAGTACAAATGAATAAGCACTTACATCTACTGCATGTGTATATCCTTCTTTTGATGTGAAAATAAAATCATTATGTAAGTCTTCTGTATTAGCGTGAGCAATTGCGTGAACTATACCATCTATTTTACCATTTTCTTTCTTTATCATTTCAAATGTTTCTTTTACAATTTCATCTTGTGATGCATCATCACATAGATAAGCTTTTGCTCCTTTAAATTCTGCAATTAATTCTTCTATTTTTTCTTTGTTCTCTTCTCCCATGTATGTAAATAATAGTTCTGCTCCATTTTCATAAGCAGATTTTGCAATTCCAAATGCAATACTCCATTTATTTCTAATTCCCATAATTAATATTTTTTTACCTGTTAATATCATCCTTTTACCTCCTTGATTTAAGTAATTTCTACGAAGCACGGGCGATTGAAATCGCCCCTAGATTTTTCATAAATTACTTTACACTATTATTTTCTTTTTTGTATTTTGGGCTTGTCAAGACAAGCCCCTACATATATGGCAATTTCTTTGAAGTGTGGGGCACTTAAATCGTGGCGACCCCTACGTGATTATCAAATAACATTATGTTTCAATAAACTTCAAAAATTATTCACTTTTTATTGTCTTATATTCTCCTATATTTCTAAATTTACGATATCTATCTTCTAGTATTTCTTCTTTTGACATTTTTTCTAGTTTTGTTAAATCTTTTACCATTTCTTCTTGTATATTCTGAGCTATTTTTTCAAATTCCTCTTCATTTTTCCCATCTGAGGTGTTTTCTTTTATAATGGTATCAATGATTTTAAAATCATATAAATCTTTTGCAGTTAACTTCATTTTTTCTGCCGCTTCTTTTGCTCTTGAAGAATCTTTCCATAAGATGCTGGCATATCCTTCTGGTGATAAAATAGAATAAATCGCATTTTCTAGCATATAAATTTTGTTGGCAATACTAATAGCTAAGGCTCCACCACTTGATCCTTCTCCTATTACAATAGCAATAATTGGCACCTGTAATTTTGACATTTCAAACATACTTTTTGCAATAGCTTCTCCTTGCCCTCTTTCTTCAGCACCAATTCCTGGATATGCTCCTTTCGTGTCTACAAAAGTAATAATTGGTCTTCCAAATTTCTCAGCTTGTTTCATCATTCTTATAGCTTTTCTATATCCTTCTGGATTTGGCATGCCAAAATTTCTTTTCATATTTTCTTTGGTATTTCTTCCTTTTTGTTCTGCAATAATGGTTACATTTTGATTCTTTAACCTTGCTAATCCACAAACAATAGAAGCATCCTCTCCATATAGTCGATCACCTTGTAATTCAATAAATTCATCAAATATTTTTTCAATATAATCTAAGGCAGTTTTACGATTAGAATTCCTTGCTATTTCTACCCTTTCCCATGCAGATAAATTTCCTGTCATTCTATTTCTCACCTCCATAGTTACCATGGTTTAAAGAAATGAGCTTAGATAAAGTTGTTTTTAAATCTTTTCTTTCTACAATTTTATCAATAAAACCATGTTCTAATAAAAATTCTGATGTCTGAAATCCTTCTGGTAAAGATTCTCCAATTGTTTGTTCAATGACTCTTTGCCCAGCAAATCCAATCATTGCTCCTGGTTCTGCTAAAATAATATCTCCTAACATGGCAAAACTCGCTGTTACTCCTCCATAAGTCGGATCAGTTAATACAGAAATATATAGTAGCCCTGCTTTATCAAGTTTCATAAGTGCTTGTGTTGTTTTTGCCATTTGCATTAAAGAAATCATACCTTCTTGCATTCTCGCTCCACCAGATGCTGTAAAAATAATAAGTGGTAATTTATATTCTATTGCTTTTTCAATGGAAATGGTGATTTTTTCTCCTACTACACTCCCCATGCTTCCCATAAAAAAAGCACTATCCATAACACAAATAACAACTTTTTTTCCTTCTATTTCTCCTGTGCCACATTTTACAGCTTCTGTTAATCCTGTTTTCTCTCTTAGACTTTCTAATTTCTTTTCATAGTCTTCTAACTCCAATGGATTTACAGTGTCAATTGGTATTTGAAATTCTTCAAAAGTATCTTTGTCGATAATTTGCTCTATTCTTCTCCTACTAGACATCCTAAAATAATGACCACATAATGGACATATGCTTTCGTTTTCTTTTATATTTTCCTTATATAAAATCTCTTTACATTTATCACATTTCATCCATTTTCCAACTGGAATATCTACCTTATTCGTAGGTCTTATATTTTTAGATTCACGCTTTTTAATTTTATCTACTATCATTTAACTGCTCCTGTTTTATTTAAAATTTCTTTTTCAATAAAAGACGTATCATAATTTCCTCTTATAAAATTTAAGTTCGTAATAATTCGTAATAAAAAATCAATGTTCGTATCTACTCCTTCTATTACAAATTCTTCTAGAGCTCTTTTCATTTTTGCAATTGCTTCATTTCTACTATTGCCATGAACAATTAATTTTGCAATCATGGAATCATAATTTGGTGGAATTTGATATCCTTCATAAATAGCAGTATCAATTCTTATTCCATTTCCACCTGGCAAATTAAGTCCTGTAATTTTCCCTGGGCTTGGTCTAAATTGTAGTAAAGGATTTTCTGCATTAATTCTACACTCTATAGAATGTCCCACTGGATTGATTTTGCTTTGTTTAAATCGTAATGGCTCATCTGCTGCAATTCGAATTTGTTCTTTTATTAAATCGATTCCTGTATTTTCTTCGGTAATAGGATGTTCTACCTGTATTCTGGTATTCATTTCCATAAAATAAAAATTTTTGTTTTTATCTACCAAAAATTCCACTGTCCCTGCATTGGTATATTCTGCAACTTTAGCAACTTTTACCGCAATTTCTCCTAATTTATTTCTTAGTTTTTGGTCAATAACAGGTGATGGTGTTTCTTCTAATATTTTTTGATTTTTTCTTTGTATTGTACAATCTCTTTCTCCTAATTGAATAACATTTCCATGTTGATCTGCTAAAATTTGAATTTCAATATGTCTAGGATTCTCAATATATTTTTCCATATATATTTCATCATCTGAAAAGGAAACTTTTGCTTCTTGTTTTACAATATCATAATTTTCTTCTAATTCTTCTTGGTTATTTACAATACGAATTCCTTTTCCTCCTCCACCATTTGCTGCTTTTAGCATAACAGGATATCCTATTTTTTCTGCCAATTGCATTGCTTCTGATATTCCCTTTATGCTTCCATCTGATCCAGGTATTACAGGGATTCCAGCATTTTTAAACATTTCTTTTGCTTTTGCTTTATTCCCCATTGCTTCAATCACCTTGTAAGATGGACCAATGAATTTAATATTAGATTCTTCACAGATTTTAGCAAATTTACTATTTTCAGATAAAAATCCAAAACCAGGATGAATACCATCTGCCCCAGTAATATTTGCAGCTTCTATAATATTCTTAAAATTTAAATAACTTTTATTAGAATTTGCTGGTCCTATACAAATGCTTTCATCTGCTAATCTTGTATGCATAGAATCTTTATCTATTTCCGAATAAACAGCAACAGTTTTAATATTCATCTCTTTACAAGCTCTTATGATGCGTACTGCAATTTCTCCACGATTGGCAATTAAAATTTTATTCATATTGACTCCTTCTTTTTACACTACTGCAAAAGTTAGTTCTCCTTTTGCTACTATTTTTTCATCAACAGTTGCTACTGCTTCTCCTATACCAATAGGTCCTTTTCTTTTGATAATTTTTACTTCTAATTTTAATCTATCTCCTGGTATTACCATTTTTTTAAATTTCATTTTATCTATTCCTCCAAATAAAGCATTTTTTCCTTTATTTTCTTTCATGGATAAAATAGCAATTGCACCTGCTTGTGCTAAGCTTTCTACAATTAGTACTCCTGGCATAATTGGGTTCCCTGGAAAATGTCCTTTAAAATATCCCTCATTTTGGTCTACATTTTTATAAGCAACACAGCTCTCTCCTGGTTTATAATCTTCCACTTCATCAATCATTAAAAATGGTTCTCTTTGTGGAATAATTTTTTTTATTTCTTCCTTATTTAACATTTTAATCTCCCTTTTATACAATTCTAAATAATGGTTTTCCGTATTCTACGGTTTCCCCATCTTTTACATAAATTTCTTCAATTTTACCATCAAACTCGGATTCAATCTCATTCATTAATTTCATTGCTTCAATAATGCAGAGTACATTTCCTTTTTTTACAATAGAACCTTGTTCAACATAAGGTTTACTAGTAGGAGATGGCTTTATGTAAAAAGTTCCCACCATCGGTGATTTTACTATATTCCCAGTTACTTGCTCTTTCGGTGTTTCTTCTATTTTTGATGGTTCTTGTTGTTTTTTTACTTCTTCCTTTTGTACAATTACTCTTGGTTCTTCTTTTTTCTCCATTTTTATTTTGATGCCATCTGGAAATTCAATATCAATTGCAGTTAATTTTGAGTTTCCCATATCTTCTATTAATTGTTTGATTTGCTCATATTCCATATTTTATCATACTCCTTTCTGTTATTTAGATATTTAATCTTCAAATTTCTTTATCATAATGCTTGCATTATGTCCACCAAAGCCTAATGAATTTGACATGGCTATTTTTATTTCTTGCTCAATTGGTTCATTTGGTACAATATCTAAGTCACAAGCTTCGTCTTTTACTTCATAATGAATGGTAGGCGGAATGAATTTATTTTCAATTGCTTTTGTTGTAATAATAGCTTCTATTGCACCTGCTGCACCTAATAAATGTCCTGTATTACTTTTGGTAGAACTTACTTTTACTTTTTTACTTGCTTCCCCTAATGCAGTTTTAATTGCTAAAGTTTCAGTAGAATCATTTAAGCTAGTAGAAGTTCCATGCGCATTAATATAGTCAATTTCTTCTGGCTTTACATTAGCATCTTGCATTGCTCTTTGCATTGCTCTTGCTCCACCATTTCCTTCTGGGTCTGGAGATGTAATATGATAAGCATCTGAGGTAGCTCCATATCCTATTATTTCTGCATAGATTTTTGCTCCTCTTTTTTTAGCATGTTCTAGTTCTTCTAATACAAGGATTCCTGCACCTTCTCCCATAACAAAACCTGATCTTTCTTTATCAAATGGAATACTTGCTCTATTTTTATCTGTAGCATGAGATAATGCTTTCATATTTTCAAATCCTGCAATTCCAATTGGACATATAGTTGCTTCTGCACCTCCTGCAACAATTACATCTTCATATCCATGTTTAATTGCTCTGTATGCCTCTCCAATTGCATGATTTGAAGATGCACATGCACTTACCATTGCCACAGATTCACCTTTTAATCCTAATTCCATTGCAATATTCCCAGCTGGCATATTTGCAATTACCATAGGAATAAACATAGGAGATACTCTATTGTTTCCTTTTTCTAGTCTTACTTCACATTGGTTTTGAAGTGTGATTAATCCTCCAATTCCTGTTCCTACATAAATTCCAATTTTCTCATAATCTGTATTTTCTTTTGTAATTTTGCTATCTTGAAAAGCCTCTCTCGCTGCCACAATTGCAAATTGTGAAACCCTATCTAACCTTTTTACTTGTTTTGGATCGAGATGTTGTGAAGGGTCAAAATCTTTTACTTCTGCAGCTAATTTTGTTTTTAAATTGCTGGTATCAAATAATGTAATTTCATCAATTCCACACTTTTTTTCTTTGATTCCTTTCCAAGTTTCTTCTACCGTATTCCCAATTGGGCTAATTGCTCCAAGTCCTGTTATAACAACTCTTTTTGTCATATTTTTTCATTCCTTTCCTCGCTTTTCTTTAAGTAATTTCTTCGAAGCTCAGGCAATTAAAATCGCTCCTACATTTTTTATAGATTATTTTACATTATCTACATTAACATTCCACCATCTACTTGTATCACTTGCCCTGTAATATAACTACTATCATCTGATGCCAAAAATTTAACAACATTTGCTACTTCTTCTGCTCTTCCTTCTCTTTTTAATGGTATGTTTTTTCTAATATCTTCTTTCGTTTCCTCTTTTAATACATTGGTCATGTCTGTCTGTATAAAACCAGGTGCAACAGCATTTACTAATATATTTCTGCTAGCTAATTCCTTCGCTAAACTTTTCGTAAAGCCAATAACACCTGCTTTAGATGCTGCATAATTTGCTTGACCACTATTTCCAGAAATACCAACAACAGAAGAAATATTAATAATCCTTCCATTTCTTTCTTTCATCATATAAGAAGTAACATTTTTACACATATTAAATGTTCCTATTAAATTTACATCAATTACTTTTCTAAAATCTTCCTCTTTCATTCTAAGTAACAACATATCTTTCGTAATTCCTGCATTATTGACTAATACATCTATTTTTCCAAATTCCTCTATCACTTTTTTTACCATGTTCTCACAATCTTCATAGTGAGAAATATCTCCTTTAACTGCTAAGCATTTTACATTTAATGCTTCTATTTCCTTTTTTGTTTCTTGTAATTGTTCATTTTCTTCTCTATAATTGATGGCAATATCATATCCTTGTTTTGCTAGAGTAATTGCAATTTGTTTTCCAATTCCTCTAGTTGCTCCTGTTATAAATCCTACTTTACTCATTTAAGCATTACCTCCTTTTATAAATGCGATTGCATTTTCTAAAGTTTCTACGTTATTGATATTTAGGACATTTACCTCTTTATTAATTCTTTTTACAAAACCGGACAAAGTTTTTCCTGGTCCTACTTCTAAGAAAGTGTCAATTCCCATATCCAGCATAGTTCTAATTCCTTCTTCCATTCTAACAGGGCACATGATATGCTTTGCTAAAATATCTTTTATATTATCATTATTTTGATATACTTTTCCATCTATATTTTTTATGACACTTGTTTCAAATTTATGAATTGTAATATTTTCTAGTTCTTCCCTTAACTTTTTAGCTGCTTCTTCTAACATAACCGTATGAAATGGACCGGCTGTATTTAATTCTACTGTTTTCCTAGCTCCTTCTTCTTTTGCCTTTTGAATAGCTTCTTCAATTGCTTCTTTTTCACCAGAAACTACAATTTGCCCAGGGCAATTGAAATTTGCCGGAGCAATAAAGCCAGAAGTAATACTTTTGCATATTTTTGTTACTTTTTCTTCATCTAACCCCATAATAGCTACCATATGCCAATCTCCTTTAGGACACAATTCTTGCATTAAAATTCCTCTTTTTTTTATAATTTTGATACCATCCTCAAAAGTTAATGCTTTCCCACATATTAATGCACTATATTCTCCTAAGCTTAGTCCTAAGCATGCCGCTGGTTCAATTCTCTCTTTATTTAATAGTTCTAGTAGTGCTAAACTCATTGTTAAAACTGCTATTTGTGTATATTTTGTTTGATTTAATTGTTCTTCTGGTCCATGAAAAGTAATATCTTCTAAATGATATCCTGTTAAGTCATTTGCTCTTTGATATATGTTTCTGTATGCTTCATACTTTTCATATAAATCTTTTCCCATTCCAACAGTTTGGGTTCCTTGCCCTGGAAATAAATATCCTATTTTCATTTTATTCTTCCATCCTTTTTATCATATTTTGTTCGAAAAGATTACAAAATTCTGTAATCACTTCTAAGTTATCTACTTTTATATGAAACTCATTTTTTATAGAAGTAGCAATATTTTCTATTTCTTTTGTAAATTTTTGCTGATTTGTATTGATGCCTATTCCAATCACTAAACACTCTATTTGCTCTCCTCTTAACTTTGTTTCTGCTAATATTCCACCTACTTTTTTATTGTTTATGATAATATCATTCGGATTTTTAATTGCTAATTGAATAGAATATATTTTTTGGAATACTTCTAAAAGAGTCTCTGCTATTTCTACCGTTAAATTTTCTATTTTTTGTATCTGAATATTGGGATATATCACAAAAGAAAATGCTATATTTTCTTCTTGTGAAGTATACCATTTTCTTCCATGTGTTCCTATCCCATCAGTTTGAATGTCAGCTAAAATTAATGTCCCATTGTCTATATTTTTATTCTCTATTCTTCTCCAAATCTCTTTTTGTGTGGAATCAATTTCTTTATAATGGATTGTTTCTTTTCCTAGCCATTTCGTATTTAATTTTGGAAGTACTATTTTATACAATTGTTTTTAACTCCTCTTGTCTTTTTATTTTTGATGTAGTTGTTTTGATAAGTGGTGTTTCAGAAAGAATAATCCCTTTAATTGCTTTATATGGTGGCATAGTATGATTAATTTCTTTTACTTTATTATTAATTGCTTCATATATTTCGTCCATATTCTCTACTTTGTATGCCTCTTTTACTACCTCTCTATCAAATACTATTTTAGAATATATTTTTACATCATCTTTATCTTCTTTAGTTGATTTTCCAAAAATAAAAGACTCTTTTACTCCTACAATTTTATTTACTAAATTTTCCATTTCTTCTGGGAAAATATTTTTTCCGTTTTTTAGTACAATAACACTTTTCTTTCTACCTTTAATAAAAATATATCCATCATCATCAATTGTTGCTAAATCACCTGTACGAAACCATCCATCTTTTAAAACTTCTTTTGTTGCTTCTTCATTTCCATAATATCCTAGCATAACATTAGGTCCCTTTACCACCAATTCTCCTATTCCTTCTGCATTTACATCTTCTAATTTTACTTGAACATGAGGTATCGCTTTTCCAATAGAACCTACTCTAAATTCCGTATTTGTTTCAACTGCAACCACTGGAGATGTCTCTGTAAGTCCATAACCTTGGCATAGATTAATTCCCCAGTCTCTAAAGCCTTGTTCTACTTTTGGGTCCAAAGCAGCTGCTCCACTTAAAAGTAATCTAATATGTCCTCCTAAAGCTTCATGTATTTCTTTAAATACCTTTTTCTTTTCTTCCATACTGTCATTTCTATGTTTTACCATAGCTTCTTGTACTTGTTCTAATTTTCCTTCTTTTTCTAATTTTTTTAGTATATTTCGATAAATATTTTCATAAATTGCTGGTACAAAGGAAGAGAAAGTGATTTCATATTCTCTTAAATTATCTACAATATGTTTTATTCCATCACAAAATGATGTTTGTGCACCTAAATATAAGGAAAATAAAAATCCAACTGTGCAGCCAAAAACATGATGTACTGGCAAGAAAGATAAAATTCTGTCATTACTATCTACATCTAAAATAGAGGCAATATCCATTAAATTTATCACTATATTTTTGTGAGATAGGGCAACCACTTTAGATTCTGCCGTTGTTCCCGATGTAAATAACATGATACTCATTCCTTCTTCATCAATTTTACTATCTAAGAACTCTCTATTTCCTTGTTCTATTAATTTTTTACCCGTTTTTATTAGTTCTTTTTCAGAATAAATTCCATTTTTATGCTCTGATAAATCCATAGAAATTAAATGTTTTAGTTTCCCAGTTCCACTATGAATAATCTTTTTTAGGCTTTCTTCGTATTTTTGAGAATAAAAAATTGCTTCTATTTCTGAACGTTCTACTAATTTTTTTAACTCATTTTCCGGTAATGATCTGTCTAATGGTACTACAATTCCTGTCCCGCATACAATAGAAAGGTATGCAATTTCCCATTCGTATCTATTTTCACCAATAACAGCAATTCTTTTCCCTTTTAATCCCAAATCAATTAACGCTGTTCCTAATGCATCTATCATTTCTCTTACTTCTTTATGTGTAAAAATTTTATATTTTTTTTCTCCTTCTCTTATTTTATAAGCTGGTCTATTACCATATATTTCTCCTGTCTTTTTTAACATGTCTTTTAAATCAGTAACTTCAATACATTGTTTTAAATTTGTCATCCTATTCCTCCTAAAATTATTTTATCGTAATTATATATATCATAAAATTTTTAGGTTTTAAATAGACTGACGGGTCAGTTTAATAGTTTTAATCACAAAAAAAGGAAACATTGAGTTTGCAATTGCAAATATCCAACGTTTCCTTGGGAAGTTCAACGATAGAACCTCTGAATCCACCTCTCGCCGTATTGACGAATCTTTTCTCTGGTGGAAATAGGAAGTCTGAAGAACAGCCTTCTTCCTTCTTCTTCATTCACCCAAAATGCTAGTATCTCTGTTGCCTCTTCGATTGACAAAATCTCTATGATAATGTCAATCCTGGACTCATCATCCAGTCGTCTGAAAGTCATGATTTTGTCTTTTTCCGACATAAAGTCCCAGACATGTCTCCGGTAGTCAATAGAGAAAATTCTTCCATCGATGTCACTTCTGCGCTTCAAAATTCCCATTCCTTTCCCTCTCAGTGGATTATGTACATCAGCTTTGCTGATTACTTACATTATACCACATTTCAGTCAAATAAGCAAAACACTTATTTGATCTATGTTTGAGGTTGTTTTTCATGTATAACTATCTTGTAAACACATGTCTAATTTTATTTAATATTTTTTTAAATAATGATTCTTTATATTGTATCATTGATGTAGTTCTTATACTTGTTTCTTCTTTTATATTGTTTTGTTTTTTGTTTCTGAAAATATCATCAGTACAATAATTCTCACTTTTTATTCTTTCTAATTGCATTCTGTCTTTCTGTTGTTTTGAAATGATTTTATCCCTTTGCATAGGTGTTGCCCAATAGTCTCTAAATAAAATCGCAATAATTCCTTTTGCAATTTTAGATACATTTTGTTCATTTAATGTTTTCTCAGGATTATAATTAAAATAATACTCTTTATTTGCATTATGTTCAAACAAGGCAATTTTATCTTTAGGTATTTTATGATAGTCTTCTTCCGGAATATATTTTAATATTTCCAATACTTCACTATATGCATTTGCATACTCAATATTAATCATATCCTTCTCCTTTGTCTTGTGTTTTATTTAATAATTTATATAATTCCTTCTTTCTTCATTATTAATTCCTCTTTTTTATTCTCCAAATTTAATTTAGTTATATCACGTTTTATATGATTTTACAATAAATAAACAAATAAAATTATGAACAATTCAGTATTCCTGGATTAAGAATTAATTTTCTCATTGTCCTTACATAACAAATCCTGGGTTATTTGAATATCCTCCATTATATATGTATGTTATTTTCAACTCTGCCATTGCTCTGCCATTACTCTGTCAGTTTGTATTTTTTATTTGGTGTTTTTTCAGTATTTCCAACACTTTCAATAGTTTTATTATCAACGAATTTCTTTAATATTCTTCTAACAGTTCTATCTGCTATTTTAGTTTGTCAACTTTTGAAACAAAAAAGAAATTGAGGAATTGAATTCTTCAACTTCTTCTAATAAATTAGTGGCTTGTCCAAACTAATTTTGTTGCCTAAGGTGGGACTCCCCTTCGGGCCGCGTCGTAAAAATAGTCCACCGGACTATTTTTGTATAAGTTTCGTGCCGGCTTTAACCGGCACAAAACTTATACCACTCCTTTTCGAGTCCCACCATTTGGGAAAGAGTAATATTTTTATGGTGCCAACGAAGTAGTTATCTACAACTTTTTGGCTCTCTTGACGATTGATACAAATATCAATCAACTTCTGTAATTAATTTAATATAAAAGTTGTAAATTTTCAAGTAATTATTGGGAAAAAAATAAAAGAACTGTTAAAGACAAATGGGAATATAAGGACACTTTGCCTCTGATATTTCTTTTTCATCTACTAGAACTCCTTTTTGTTTTTTATATAATCACTATATTTTTGTACAAGTATGTTATTTATTTTTTTCCAAAGTTTATATTTACACTTTTCCTTTGCAGGGCATTTCTTGCAATTTGGACATTGTGGTGCTTTTATTTTCTTCAAAAACATTTCTGTATTAAATACAATATAATTTACTTCGTTTATTTTTTTACTTTTAGATTTTTTATTAATTACATCTTTTAGCTCATTTAAATAATTTTTTTCAAATTGGTCGATATTACTTTTTAATCTTTCATCTATATATTTAATAGTTTCTTCATATCTATTTAAGCTTATTAAATAAATAATAAGAACGTAAAAATAATCTAAATCAAAATACTCACCTTTTACTAAGCAATTTATTCCCATCAAATTACTAGGTTTAATTAATTCCTTATATTTTATATTTTTTGAACATTCATAGAAAATTTTCTCAAACTCTATATTTTCTTGTTTTTCAAATAAATTGAAATATATATTTTTAATTTTTTTCATATTAGCAGAAATTTTTAGATTAATTGATTTAATAGTTTCTATTTCTGAAAAATTTGGAATATAAACCTTAAATGTATTAAATCCCATCATTGAATAATCTTTAATATATATATTCATTTTATTTTTATTTGCAATTTCTATGATAGTTTTTAATGCTTCCTTATTATCTTTTACATTCTTAAAAGGAAGCTCTTTTATATCTATTTCATTATCAAAAAACATACTATTTGGATGAATTCCAGCATTTGATGAATAACATTTCAACCAATTATTTTGTAAAAATTCTTCGCCATATTGCTCTTTATATTTTTCATAACAATTATTTATATTTTTCATCTTTGCTTCAATATTTTCTTTTTTTAATCCTTGAAATGCTTCTGTAATACATCTTTGTAAAGCAATATTAAAATTTGGATCCGAACCAACTGTAAATAAATATTTTGTGTTTCCTTTAAGGAGCATAAAACCAACAACAGGAAATTTACCACCTAATGAACAATCTTTTATTTTATATTCAAATCCCATGTTTCCCAATTCTCTTAATTGCTCACTTATCGAATATTGTTCTAAATTTTTTATTACAATATTTTTTACTTTTATCTCTTCAAATATAATTTTTTTATAACAATGTCTTTCAAATATTTCGCAAATTCCTTGTACCAATGCTTCTTCCCTTGAATTTCCTGAGCAAAGGCCATTAGAATGCGTTAAAAAATTAATTAATTTTATTGGTAAATCTTTTTTTTCATTATTTATTATATTTTCAAACGGTGTATAATATCTATACTTATCATTATATTTTATTAAGTCATTTAATGAATTCGCTTCAATAAATTCAGAAAACTTATTGTAGAATTCATTATGTTCGAGATATTTTTCATCTTTATAAATTAACATATCCTCTTTATTTAAAAATGATGATTTTAATAAGAAATTTGATTGCAATCTTTCCATAAATTCTGCGTATGCACTTGCTAATGCATATTCTTTGGTTACGCCTTTACCATTTGTTCCAATTCCTTTTATCTCTTTTAATTCCAACCTAGTTGAATAAAATGAATTATTAATATTAATAATTTCTTTTTCTACTACGTTAATTTTAAACTTTTTTAATATTCTTTTTATTTTTTTTACAGTTTCTTCTGGTTTACATTCTTTTCTATTATACATCTTTTAACTCTTCCTTTTAAAATAAGAGAAGCCTATTCAATTAGACTTCTCATATTTTACTTAGTCTTGGCAATAATTTCCGCCTAATTCCCTAATCATTATTTTGTCATTTGCTCTCTCATTAATGACCATTAATGGAGACTTTTTACTTTTCAAAATCTTTTTTATAGCTTTTATCATCTTTAATCACCCCCTTTTCTTTTTTTTTTGTTTTTTCATATATTCTACTTGAACATACTTCACCTGTAGTACCATTTACATAGATTTCACTTTCGTCTCGTAAGGCTTTTAAAGCCTTCCTTCCAACGCCAGTTACACAAGGAATTCCTAATTCTCTAGCAATAATAGCTGAATGGCATAGCATTCCTCCTACAGCTGTAACTAAACCAGATGATCTAGACATAATATCTAGCCAATCAGGATCTGTAAACATTGATATTAATATATCTCCATCATTCCATTTTTCTATATCTTTTAAATTTCTATAATAAGCTGATTTTCCTATTACTTCTCCTGTTGATGCTGGAGAACCTACAAAGATTTCTTCATCAGAATTTGTTAAAGTTTTATTTTTTTTCATAGAAATTTCTCTTGTAACAGGTCTGTATTGCAATAATATCAATTCTCCATCTATGACACACCACTCCATATCAGCCGTGTCTCCATTAAACTTAGCTAGTGTGTTTTGAATATCTAATAATTGCTTTCCTATATAGTCGCTAGTTTTTATTCTATCTTGCGTACCATTAGTTCTATTCCATTCTTCTCTTATTGGAGTCTCTTTCCCAGAAACTAATTTTTCGCCATTTCCTTCTATCCATTCTAAAATACCGCTATCTTCACTTTGTCCTATCCAAACTCCTGATATTTCTGGCTCAATAAATTCTTGTATTATAACATTCATATTTGGTTGTTGTAATTTATTTATTTCAATATATTTTTTTACTCTATCATTCTTTACAGATTGCTTTACATCTCTTACTCTACCTATAATATTTTTCTTTTCAACATTTAAATATGAATCAAACATTCCAGCAAAAGAGTGCATTCCGCCATCTTCTGCATTAGCAGAACTTCTAACAGCATATTTTTTATTTTCATCAAGTAAATCTTCAATTTCATTATCTTCTATTTCAACACCATAAGGAATAACATAAGTTTTAGGTATTCTAATTCCACTTGCTCTTAATTTTGCCAATCCCAATGCTTTTCCACCTATCATATCTTTCAATTCGTCTTCTAAACCTGTTTCATAAAGCTTTGCCAAATATTCTATTGGAACAATTTTCAATTTTTTCAAATCTTCTTTTGCTCTTTTTATTAGTGTTTTTTTATGTATTAACATTAGGTTCTGATCTGGTTCACCTATATATTCTAATTCTAATGGATAAAGAGGTCTAATTCGTTTCATAGAATAAAGTCTTTGTTCATCTTGCCATTTTTTCATTACCAAATACTTTTTCATTTCTTCATCGTTAGGTAATTGTACATTCTGTTCTTTTAATATTGTTTTTCCATCGACTGATAAATATGCTCTATCTATCTTTTTAACAATATCTAAATAGTCTTTTCCATATTTCTTTTTTATATCTTCTATTATTTTTTCACTAAATGAACTATTTTCATTTAGTGCTTCTACTAAGCAAAAATATGCCAAACCTCGTAATGAATAATTCACTTTCTTTTCATATTCTTCTGTCTTATCTCTCAATTTAAATTGTCCTTCTGCCTTTGCTCTCAGCATTTGAAATAATTCATCTATTTCTTCTGCAGTTCTTTCTTTGCTAACATACTCAATTATAGAATTTACTTCATTCATATAATCACTATCATGTATTGATTCCATTAAATTTCTGAAATAAAATGTTTCAGCATCTTTTGTTATAAAGTTGTCCATTTTTTCTTTAAAAAGTTTAAAATCCTCTATACTAACTTCTCTCATACTTTCCTCCTAATTATATATCAATTATTTTATCTCTTTTTAATGTAATTAACAATTCCTTTGTTTCATTATAAAGTTTAGGTTTCATTTTTGCAATATCTTCTCCTGTATAATTTCCATTGATAATTTTTAATACCTTTAAAGTTGCTTTATTACATTGTCTTAAAGGATGTACTATTAGAATATAACGATTAAATTTTTCTTTTCTCACATTTTTTATTTTTAATATTAATTTTTTGTTTTTTATTTCATTCCATATTTGTATTTCATTTTTTTCTAATAACTCATCACAGGATTCTTTCCAAAATTTTCCACTCAATTCTGCTTTGCATCCACCTCTACATTTTAATAATTCATTACAGTTTTTGCATCTTAACAGTAACCAGCTCATTTTTTGAAATTTTTTATTTTCTCTACATTTCCATATTTTTTCAAATCTATCATTTTTCATATTTCCCAAAACAAAATTTGAACTTGCACAAATCTTAACATCTCCATTAGCCTCTATAGCACAAAATTTATAGCCTGCTCCGCAACCATGGCATAAATACCTGTACTTAGCTTCTAATTGGCAAAAAGCAATACAATTACTTATTTTAATATCAAAGCCTTCATTATTTAGCTGATTTACTATTTCAATCATATTTTTTAAATTATTATTTGTGTAGTTTTTTCCATTTCCGATATAATTTAGTCGTGCAACTGTTAGTTTCCAATTGTATTTTTCACACAATGTTGCTAGAAACTTTATATTATTATATTCTGTGTTTTCTGGAACCATAGTACAATTTATATTTACTGATATGTTTTTAAATTCTTCTTCTACATATTTTAACCCATTAATAATTTGTTTGTAGCAATCCTTTTGAGAAAGTTTATTGTGTATTTTTTCATTTCCATGTATAGATACACCTAATGAATTAATATATTTTAATACTTTTCTTATATTTTTTTGTTCTAATAATACACCATTTGTAATTAGTATCTGATTAAATCCTAATTCATATCCATACTCTAGCAATTTTTCTAAGTATTTATATAATAATGGTTCACCACCGGTATAATATATATTACATACACCTATTAATTTTAATTCTTTCAATATCTTTTTTGCAAGTTCAAAATCCATATCTACATAATTATTATTTTCTGATTGAGAACAAAATTTACAGCTTAACATACATTTACTAGTTATTTTCATATATACAGATATTGGATTTTTTAAGGTCTTTAAATCTATTTTTTTCCTGATATCAACATTTCCATATTTATATATCTGATTCATTATAATTACCTTTCCTTTTTTTAATTTCTCTATGTGTAAGAATCTCATAAGTTTTATATTTTTTTCATATCTAATTTTTATTTTGATATTTCATTATTTTTAGATAAAATCCTTAATTTTGCAATATATTTAATTCTCTTAAAATTTTTTCTTCATTGTCATCTGGTGAATGTATATAACTTAATGTATGAAATTTAAATATTCCTTTTCCTCTTATTTTAGAACTTTTACTGAGATTACCGTGACTTATCCTTCAAAATAATTTCACTAGTTTTTGCCTTGTCAGCTTTTATTTCTTTTACTTTTGCTAGATTTATTAACAAATATAATTTATCACTTTCACTATATTTCTCTCTAATTTCTTTTTTAAACTTTAGAATATCTTTTTCAAAATTTTTATTGCCATAATGCTTCATTTCCAAGTAAATAGTTTATCATATATACTAAAGATTCAAAACTTGTTTTAAACTCACTATTCGTTTTTAGCTGATTTTCATAGAATTCCTTGCTTAAGTTCGTCCAGTCAATTACTCCATATAATTTTATGCTTTCTAATTTATTTCTTTGTATTTTATCATATATCTCTGGAAATTTTTTTGACTTTCTGGTTTTAACATCAAATAATCATATTTTGCCATAACACATTTTTCTTACATATTTTAATAAAACTCTATTGCATTATATTCTGTAATAGCTCTTGAATCATTAATTAAAATTATTCTTCCTTTCCATTTTTTATTTTTATTCAAAAATTGTTTAATTATTTTCTGTAATTTTTCTTTATTTAATGGTTTTAAACTTTTATCTCTTCGTTTTTCACCACATAAATTGTTTATTTTTAAATAAATTCTATCTCCTAATTTATCTAAGATATCAGCAAATTTTTGCATATCTTCATAATTAAAATCATTATACGCCACAAAAGTAACAATTGTTCTTACATTTTTATATTTAGATGATAAGGCAATGGTTTTTAATACATTATCCCAACATAAATTTGAATTTTTTATTCCTGCTGTAACAATAGCTTCTTCTTTTGTTAATCCTTTTAAAGAAACTCCTAAAACATCAACTAAATCTTTCTTTAATAATCTTTCTACAATAGCTGGTAACGAACCATTTGTATCCAAAAACACAATTCCATTATTTTGTTTAACAATCTGTAATTCCTCTTCTAAATAAATATTTAGACAAGGTTCTCCACCAGTAAACTTAAACATATTTCCTTTTTTTATTAGTTCTGATACTCTTAATCTAAAATCATCAATTTCCATATAATTAGGTTTATGCTCTGTCTTTACTGCATATTTACAAAATGCACAAGAAAAATTACACTTACTATATGCCATTGCATGTGAATTTCTAGTATCAAATTTTTCACTTCTGTCTATGCACTTAGGAGCAAAAAAATTTTCACCTATACTTACATCAACTTTCATTTTCTTCTCCGTGATATTATTTTTTACAACAAAAGACAAGGGGGACATATCCACTTGTCTTTTGTCTTTTCAATTATTATATTAACATAGCTTTATTGTATCGTCAACATTTTTTTAATTTATTAGTTAATATTTCTTCTGTTCTTATTTGTTTTCATCTGGTATAGACGCTTTTTTATAAATGTTGTTAGCAATTTGATTGTCGTTGTCATCAAATATGCCATTTTTATATAGATTATTACTTACAATTTTATAATTTTTATCATAGCAGATTCTTTTATGAAAATGACCCATAATATTAAAAGTTTTTAAATTTTTTTAATTCTTGTTTTATCTTTTCCTTTTCTGCTTGTAATTTATTTATGATTTTATCTTTAGTAGATAATTCTCTTTTAAGATTACCAATTTCATCGTCTTTTAACTCTAAATGATATTTTAGAGAACGATTTTCTTGTGATCTTTCAAATGTAGAATATTCAAAATCCCTAATTGCCTGTTGATACTCTCATATATAACCCACATTTTTCTTTATTCAAATTTTTAACCACCAATCTAAAAAAGACATCAAAGTACATTCGAGTACCATTGACATCTATTAAAATCCCTTTACCACAAAATAAAATGCCTAAGATGGGACTCCCCTTCGGGCCGCGTCGTAAAAATAGTCCACCGGACTATTTTTGTATAAGTTTCGTGCCGGCTTTAACC
>CALXRW010000020.1 GCA_944390965.1 uncultured Clostridia bacterium | reverse complement strand
TCTATAAATTTACCATTATTCATTCTTCATTATTCACTATTCATTTTTCATTGCGACTGTTTACAGTCGCACATTTGATTTTATTGTATTTAAACTTGAAATTAACATTTTCTTTATCGATAAACATCCTCTTAATAATTCTTGCGAATAGTTGCCATCAATATACTCAGACTTTTCTAATAGTCGTATCCAGTATTCTGTTTCTGCACATTCCTTTAAAGCAATATGTAATTTGGACACAAAATCTGCCTTACTACTTGCATAATTAGCCTCATTAATATTTGCTCCTATACTAGTAGCACTTCTTATTATTTGTTTTGATACAATAGTTTCCTTCTTTTCTTTTAATAAATGTTTTTGAAGTTTGATAATATTAGATGCAAAACTTAAAGATTGTTCTAATAATTGATTTTCTTTCATTCGAAATTCCTTTAGAATAAAATTTTTCATAGAATATTAAAATTTTAATGAATAATGAATAATTAATAGTGAATAGTGAATAATTCCAAATGTGCTCCTCTATAAATTTACCATTATTCATTCTTCATTATTCACTATTCATTTTTCATTGCGACTGTTTACAGTCGCACATTTGGAGGCGCCACCCGGATTTGAACCGGGGATCAGAGTTTTGCAGACTCGTGCCTTACCACTTGGCTATAGCGCCACATATTATATTATATGCCAATTTCCTTTTATTGTGATTCATTTTTAAAGAAAATTGGAGCGGGAAACGAGGCTCAAACTCGCGACCTCTGCCTTGGCAAGGCAGCGCTCTATCAACTGAGCTATTCCCGCATTCGTGTTTTAAAACACTACTATAATAGCAAATTTTCTTTTTCTTGTCAAGACTTTCTTAGAAGATTAGCATTAACAAAATATTGTAATTATACATGAAACTTCCTATATAAGATTGTTTGATTTGTTCGAAAAATGCAGTTCCACTAATCATAGGTGCAATTAAAGAAATAATCGCCAAAATGAAATAAACAATAAAAAGTCCTTTTAATGCTCCATAAATGATTCCACCAGATTTATTAAATTGTTTTACTATAGGAAGCTCCCCGATTATTTCAGCAAATTTTTTAAAGAAAATAAGTATAATCCTTACAATAACAAATAAAACAATAGCAACTCCTATTCTTACAATTACTTGAGATAAACTTAATGCGACAGCATTTACTCCCTCATTTTTTGCTTCATTTACTTCTTCTTCAATGTAATCTGTTATAATTTTAGAAGGATTTTGAGTGTCCTCTTTCTCTTCTTGCTCTGTTTTGCTTACAAAATTCTCCTGAATACTCTTCTGTATTGTTTCATCAATTTGTGTATTTTGAATTACAAATTGAGAGATTGGATAAAACAAAATACCTGTAATAATCAAAGCTATTAAGAATGAAGTAATTTTAAAAGCAACTCCAATTAATCCTTTTCTATATCCAATGTATGTGCAAAGTGCTATTATTAGAACAATAATAATATCCACTATTAAAAACATTCTTAATTCCTCCTCTATAAACTTACAATCTCTATTCTGTCTTTATATATAATACCCGCAATATTTTTACTCAACACAATGTCTTTTATCTCTTGTGAGGAATTATATTTTTTTATAAGCCATCCATTTGTATGAATAAAATGTACTTCTGTTCCAACATTAATTGCAATTACATCTCCATAAGTCTTTAAACTATTTGGTATGTTCTCTAAAACATAAACAGTTTCCCCTTGTGTATCTGTATTGATTATTTTCACTTCTCCTTGTGCACTAAATAATCCCGTACTTTTTTTTGTAACCTCTACAATGTGTCTTTCTAAATTAACATCTGCAAACAAGGTATCATCTTGAAATTCTCTATAATTCTCGGATTTATTTCCAGAAATTTTTTTGATACCTGTATCATACATACATAATAAAGTATCTTTGTTTTGATATTTAATAGATGTAATTAGTTCATCAGAATCAGCACTATAAGCATAAACAATTGCATTATCTGCATTTCCTTGTACTTCTTCAATTCCAATAATTTTTATACTAGATTGAATTAATGTCCCAGAAGAATTAATTTCTGCTATTGCTAGATATTTATTGTCCTCTGAAATTTCCATGTCTACTCCATGTGTTGTTGCTAAATATGTAGAAAATAGTTCTTTTCCTTCTGGGCTATAAGTTATAATTACTGTTTTATTGATTGTTTGCGTAATGGCAATGGAAACATATCCATTTTTATTAACATTTACTCTGGAAATTTCCCCTTCTACTTCCTTTTCCCATATGATTTCTTTGCCAGATATCATATATATCCTTTTTCCATAATATTCTGCCACAGCTAAAAAACGATTTTGGGAGTCAAAAATAGGTCTGGAAACAGAAATATCTAAGGCAAATTCTTGTCTTCCATATTGATTGTAACCTTTTAATTCATTCTTTTGTAAAGTAATAATATAGTTATCATAAGCATAAATATAGGGATTATTTTCTGAATCTATTTGGATAACAGGAATATCATCATTTGTAATTTCTTTTCTAAAAATAGTTATATCCATCCATTTTCTAAATGCTTCATTTTTGGCATAAACAATTGCTACTACAATCAGTGTAATCAAGATAATGCTAATTACAATTATTTGAATGATTCTTTTTTTATGATGAGGTAACATGCTTGTTTTATTTGGTTCTTGAGTTGTTTTTCCTTTAAACTTATAAAATTCCATTCATTCACCTTTTGTTTCATTATTTTTTTCATTATATACATTCTCTTTATTTTTGGCAATAGTTTTTTCTAAATACAAAAATTATTTGTAATAATCCTAAATATCCAAATACAGGATATAAAATTTCCACAAGATTAGAAAATCCAAACTGTGAAATAAGAATTCCTGTTACACATAAAAGGCCATTGTAGATAATATATGCTTTTCTACTTTTTGTAATGTTATTTAATAAACCATATCCAGCTGAAATAGCAGAAGTAAGAATTGCTGCTAAAATAACTCCTCCATATAAATACTGGAATAATTTACCTTTTTGGCTTGCTATATGTAAAATAGGGATTTCTACCATAGAAGAATCTACAGGAAAACTATTTAATAAAAAAAATAATATCATTGCTAATGAAGTAAAAATGAGAAAACAAAAAAGAGCAATTACTTTTATTTGCTTCTTTTCTTTTATAAATTCTTTCATACTAACTAAAATAGGAATTAGTAAAATACTATTATAACTCGCATATGATATACTATTTATGATCCCTTTTAAATGACTTGTACCTGTTGCAAGTTTCCATTCCATGTTTGACAAATTCACATATCCAAGCATACATATGAGGAAAATAAGAAATGGAATTAATATCTGATTTACCTTTACAATCCCTTTTACGTTTCCGTAAAAAATAAACAGGCAAATTCCTCCACCAATGAAGGCTCCAACATAGGAAGGGATTTTAAATTCTTGAAAAAAATAAGCTCCAAATCCTGCTATCATAATATAAAAACTTATCATTAAAAAACTGTTCACAATACTATTAATACAAAGTAATGTTTTCTTTTTTCTACCTATTATTTGTTCTAAAAAATCCTTATAAGAATATATATCTTTTTTCCAAACTATGTTTAATACCTGATAAATAACACAGGCAGTTATGAAATTTGAAAATAATAACCCCAAAAATCCAATCCATCCAAAACGTTGAAAAAATAAAATAATTTCCTGTCCTGATGCAAATCCTGCTCCAATTATGGTTCCAATAATCACGAAAATAATTTTCAACATAAAAAACCTCCAGTACAATGTATGGAGATTTTTTTAGAATATAACTTTAATTTCTAATAACTTAAAATTTAAAACCTGATACAAATCTTAGTATCAGGTTTTTGGTGATCCAGGAGGGATTCGAACCCCCGACCCACGGATTAGAAATCCGTTGCTCTATCCAGCTGAGCTACTGAACCATATTTATTCTGTGTACGCATAATATCATAGCACTTTTTTTTTCATTTGTCAATCATTATCTATCAACTTTTAAGTTTCTTCTTAATTTTATCATAAATTTTTGATTTATTATTGCGATTTGCAATCATTTGATTTTTCCTTAATTTCCTTGTCTTTTCCTCTTTTTTGTGATAAAATAAATGAGATTTTAAAAGGAGGTTTTTGTATGTTTTTAGTCTTCATTATATTCGCAGTTATTTTTATTCTGGTTGTTGCTATTGTACTTGCTATTGTTGCAGCTGTTCTTTATAACGATTTAGTAAAATTAAGACAAAATGTTAAAAATGCATGGAGCCAAATCGATGTACAACTACAAAGAAGATATGATTTAATTCCTAATTTGGTAGAAACCGTAAAAGGTTATATGGAGCATGAAAATGCTACTTTAACTAAGGTTACTGATTTAAGAAATGCTTGGGCAAATGCATCTACTTTAGCCGAAAAAGCAAGAATTGATAATCAATTATCTAGTGCTATAAAAACTATTTTTGCCGTTTCTGAAAATTATCCAGACTTAAAAGCAAATCAAAACTTTATACAATTGCAACAGGAATTAACAAATACAGAAGATAAACTTTCTTTCTCTAGGCAATTTTATAATGACTCTGTAACAAAATACAATACAAAAATAGAACTAGTACCATCTAATTTAATTGCTTCTATGTTTCATTTTAAACCAGAAGAATTATTTAAAATAGATAGTGAAGAAGCCAAAAAGAATGTAAAAGTGGATTTCAATACTAAAAAAGAAGAATAAATTTAAAATAAACGCAAAAGTATATCACTTTATGCGTTTATTTTTTTACTTGTTTATTTTAAATATTGTTTCTGCATTTTGGTAGGTAATCTTTGCAATTTCTTCTAGTTGCTTTTGTTTTATCTGTGCTATTTTTTGTGCTGTATATTTTACATTTCTAGAATCATTTCTAGTACCTCTCACTGGTTCTGGTGCTAGATATGGGCAGTCTGTTTCAATTAGCATCTTTTCTAAAGGTACCATTTTAATTATTTCATCTGCATTTTTGCTATTTCTAAATGTAATACTTCCTGCAAAAGATACAAAAAAATCTAGTTTTAAAGCTTGTTTTACCAATTCTGGATTTAATTGTATGCAATGAAATACTCCTTTTTCATCTACTGGCTTTTCCTTTAATACTTCAATAATATCTTGTACAGCATCTCTTGCATGTATCACAATTGGCTTTCGTAGTTGATTTGCAATTTCTATTTGTTCACAAAAAGTTTCTTTTTGTTCCTTCTTATTTTCTTTATTCCAATAATAATCTAATCCTATTTCTCCAATTGCTACTACCTTATCCTGTTTTGCTAAAGAAAAGATTTCTTCTGTGTTTCCAGGAATATCATTAGGAGAAATGCCACAAGTAGCATAGATAAAGTGGTATTGTTCTGCAAGTGAAATCGCTTTTTTGCTTGATAATACATCATATCCTGCGACTACCGTTTTCGTAATTCCCTCCTGATAGATTTTATGAATCAACTCTTCTCTATCTTCTTCAAATTTTTCATCATTATAATGAGAATGTGAATCAAAAAATTCCATTTCATTCCTCCTTATGTTTTATGTAATTTCTTCGAAGAACGGGCGATTAAAATCGCCCCTACATTTTTTCATAAATTACTTTACACTATCTTTGCAAATCATAAATAATACTACTATCTATTCCTTTTCATAGACCGCTATAGCATTTACAATTGCATACTCTTTACAATGGGATATACTTAAATCTATTGTTATTTTCTCTAATTCCCTGTTTAGAAATTTAACTTTAGGTCTACCACTTTCCTCATTCCAAATCTCCACATCTTTCCATGTTACGTCATATTTATTTTTTAGATAACATGAAATTGCCTTAAAAATTGCTTCTTTTGCAGCAAATCTTGCTGCAAAATGCTGATATTGAGCTCTATTTTTTGATTTGCAAAATTCAATTTCCTTTTCTGTAAAGATTTCATTCAAAAATTTTTCTCCTGATCTTTCTATTGCTTCTTTTATTCTTGCAATCTCTATCATATCAGTTCCGCATGTAATTTTCACTTTTAATCATTCCATTTCCCATAAAAATCAAGTATTTTAATTTGAAATTAAAATACTTAAAATTTTCTATTTACAATAATAGTACATATTTAAATCTTCTGCAAGATGGTATTGGCCAATGAAATCAATTATCAAATTGTTCTCTAACTCCACACTTGGTTCTAGTACAACTTTACCTTCTTGGTTGATGCTTCCCCATTTTCCATCTTTTTTTACTGCTGCATATCCATAATCATTCTGTTCTGCAGCATCATCATATTGATAATCCACAATTACTTTTCCATCTTTATCTACAAATCCATACTTTCCATCTTTTATACTTAAGAATAGAGAATTGTCTGTTAAAACTTCCTGTGGTGTTTTTTCTTCAAGCCTAAAATTATAATATTTATACTCATCTCCTACCCTTGCACGAATATACCCCTTTTCGGTATTTACTTCTGATAAAATTCCTACAATTTTCTCTTGGAAAGTATTATCTAACACTATTGTTTCTGTTTCCGTTTTTTCTGCTTGTATGAAATTTGCATCATTTCTATAGTTTAGAGAAATATATTCAAAAGGTAAAACTACTTCGTTTTGTTCATTTACAATACCATATTTATCTTCTTTTTTGGCAATGTAGTTTTCTCCAAATGCCCATTTCAATTCATCATATTCTACATTTACTTTTACTGTTCCATCTAGACCAACTGTTCCCCATTTTCCATCTCTCTGAATAACTAAAGTTTCTCCATTAATTTCAAAAATTTCATCAAAAGGAATAGTAGATTTTTCCTCTCCGTTTTTGTTAATTATTTTCCAATTTCCATTTTCTTTTACCACATATAAATTATTTCCATGTACATTTTTAATATCTTCATACTTTGTTTCCAATACAGTTCTTTTGTTACTATCAATAATTCCATACTGATTATCTTGATTTACAACAATATAGCCATCTGAATACTTTTTCCCAAGAGGTTTAATCTCTTTATAATTTGGTTCTATAATTAAGTCTCCTGTACCACTTGCTAAACCATATTGTCCATTTTTTGTCACTAGTATTGCATTTTCAATATTTTTTAAAGATTCTATACTATCATATTCACACTTAAGTATCTCTTCTCCTTCTTGATTTGCCAAACCATATTTTCCATCGTTTTGTACCCTAAAAATTTCTTCTTCATAAAAAATATTTCCCATTTCATCATAATTATCAATCGGAGTTGCTGTTTCGTAATTTGTAAATAAATTTTCTTCTTTTTCATTTACAACTCTTGTTTTATAACTTCCATTTTCAAAATTTACATCATAGGTACAGAAGAAAATAGGTTTTGTGCTATCTGGAATTACTATCATTTCATCATATGCTGGTTGCACTACAACCTCTCCTTTACTGTTCATTACACCCCATTTATTATTTTCTAATATTGTAAAATAAGCTAAGTCTCCTGTTGCTTCTGGTGCCTCTGTATTTAATAAATGATTCAACGAAATAGCAAACATAACAATTACAGCAATTGCCAATATAACTGAAATCACTTTTTTGATATTTAGCTTCGGTTCCTCATCATATCTTTTTCCTCTTCCCATACTTGTCCTCCTATACTTATATTTTATTTACTATACCATTTCTTAGCTATAAATACAAGTTTTTTTCTTAAAAACCTGTATCCCAATGAGGATGCTTCTATTCAAGACAAACTTGTCCCATTTAGAAGCGTCCCCATTGGGACACTCTTGTCTTTCTAGGGAGCGTCCCCATTGGGACATATTTTCCCTACTATTACAGTCATATCATCTTTTGGTAGACCATAATTATAGTCCATTGCTTCTGTTAAAATTAAATCTGCAATTTTTTGTACATTATCTGTTTGAATTTGTTGTAATAACTCTTCTATCCATTGTGGATCATCCTTTTTAGCGTCTATAATACCATCTGTGCACATGACAATAATATCTCCCACTTTTAAGTCAATATCATGAACTACTAACTCCATATTTTCTACTATTCCTGCTGGTAAAGACTGAGAATCTATTTTCTGTATTTTATCTTGATTTTTAATATAAGTAGGAACAGCTCCATTTTTTACAATCTCCATATTGCCAGTATATAAATCTAAAATACTAATATCTAAAGTAGCATACATTTCTTGTGTTGTATTGAGAAAAATAGTAGAATTTATTAATTGTAGAGAAACTTCCTTATCAAATCCAGACATTAATAGTCTTTTTAGCATTTTTATGGCAATCTGGCTGTTCCTTTTTGCATTTGGTCCAGACCCCATGCCATCGCTCAAAGCTAACAAATACTTTCCATCTTCTAATCTAATTTGAAGATTACTATCTCCTGAAATACTACTTTTGTTTTTGGTAGTTTTTGCAATTCCAATCTGTAATTGATAGTTATCCTTTGATGTGTAAATTTGTATCACTGCTGTTTCCATTTCTTTTTGTTTTTGTAAAACAATTTCCTGCCTTAAAATTTTACTGGTAATTTCTTCTATTTTATGAATTCGATTTAATTCTTCTGTAATATCTGCAAATTTATCTACAAAAACTTCAATTTTATAAGAACCATTTTTTTGTTTTTCTAGGGTAATATCTTTATAGATAATTCCTCTTTGTTTTAATATTTCTTGTATTTCTTTATTTTGCTTCTCAGCAACATCTTCTTCTGGCTTTTCAACTAACTCTTCAGCTACAGAAGTAATTACTTTTGAGATTCCATCTAATTGATTTGATAAATTTTTTTGGTTCTCTTTTGATTTTTGTGTCCACATAAAGTTTACTTTGCTAATTCCATAAGCACTATTTACAATTTTTACCATTCTCCAAATATCTTTTTCAATATCTCTTTTTATCTCTTTATCACTAGTACTTAATAAATAAATATTTCTTTTTTCAAAAACATCTACCATGTCTTGGAAATCAATTTCATCTTTCTGCATCAATTGTTCAAATAACTCATCCAATATTCCATTTTGTAGTTGTATCATATCCTCATATAATACATTATCTGGAATTGGCTCAATATTTGTTAATACACCATCAACAAACATGTTTCTACTTTGTTGATATACATCCACTTCTGTTTCTATGGTTGTTGCCGCAACTTCTTTATAAGTATCTGCTAATTCTGCAATTGTCTCAGATACATTATTTAATTTATAAACTGTATTTTCTGTTTTTTCTAATATCCTATTTTTTACATTTGGTAATAACTTTGTTTTACCTATAATGTCCGTAATATTAATTTCTATATTTTTAGGCACCAATAATAAGCCTAAAGAAGCTATTATAATCTCTTTTAACTGAATAATTTCTGCTGTATTTCCATTTACCACATAAGCAAATAAAATATTTCCAATTACAAATCCTAGTATAACTCCTATTTTTCCGCAATCTGTTTAAAATTCCTGCTATCATACCAGAAATTGCAAATGCAGCAATGACAAGTGGACTCTCCCCTCCCGCAATTCCTAAAATTACACCTATCGTTATACCTGCTGTTCCTCCAACAAGTACTCCATTCTTCCATCCTAACACTAATACCATTAATACACATAAAATGCTTCTGATAGAAAAACCGTAAACTGAAATTTCTCCCAGTGCTGTAATAGCTAAAGTAACAATAATCATGCCTGCCATAATTTCTTCAATCGAGAAAGCAACTCTTTCTCTAAATTCTCTAATTACCATAATTCCATTTACAAAAATTTTATAGAATAGATAACTTAGAATACTAAATGCAATACCAGTTATAACATCATAAATATAAATAGGTCCCAAAACAATAGATAGCAATTTTACTAATATGCTTGCCATAAATACATGTTTACCTAATTTTCTTTTTTCGTTTCTATCTTCATATTCTTCTTTGGGTTTAAAAATAATTACACTAACAATAAAAACTAATGTTGTAAATAAATAGATTAAAAAATCATTAACACCAAATTTCAGTAAAACTCCTAATCCTGATAAAACATAGATAATCCCTGCCGGTATTTTATTGCTACACGTTGCTGCAAATAGCGATACTGCAAAAGGAGACCCCAAGTTTCCGAAACTAACAGTAGAAGCTAAAAATGATACAAGATATAAAAAAATATTTGAAAATTTAAAAATCTCTTTTACTTTATTTTTTACAATCGTTTTATTTTCTATTTTTCCTTGTTCTAACTCTTGATCTGCTATATTTTGAAACATCTTACCACCCTCTTATGCTATCTTTAATAGCAAAATTTTTGCTTGTCCTTAACTTACATTTTAGTAAAATTGTCTTAAAATGTTTGTCATATTTAGGTATTTTCTCCTAAAACTTTTTTACAATTTTTGCTACTAAAACTTCCTTTTTTATCTTTTGATATAAATGTTTTCAAATTATAGCTTTTATTTTATTATATCTTGTCATAAAATACAAGATTTTTTATTTAAAAAATGAACACTAAAGTTTATTTTGTTATTTCATTATTCTCTAATAACACATATATAAAGTTGATGAAAAATTTTCTATAAATAATATTCTATCATTTTCTTATATTGATCCTGTGCATTTAAACAAGTATCTATTAAATATCCTTTTTCACTTTTATATTCTTTTAATCCCCTATAGTAAAATAATTTATCCTTATCTAAAATAATAAATGGAATAATATTATTTTTTAAACATTCTTTAAACATAATAATTCTACCAACTCTACCATTTCCATCCTGAAATGGATGGATACATTCAAATCTGTAATGAAATTCTATTATATCCTCTAATTTGACATTTTCCAGTAGGTTGTACCATTCTAATAATTTAACCATATCTCTTTGTACATTCTTAGGTAATGTTGTTTTTATATTACCAACTTCAGTAGCTTCTTGTTTATACTCTCCAACATTAAACCATTCTTTTTTACTATCAGATGTTCCCTCTTTTAACATTTTATGGAATGTTTTTATAATATCTTCCGTTAATTTACTATTTGCAATATCTAACATATAATCCACTAATTTAAAATGATTTGCTGTTTCTAGTATGTCATCCACATTTACTACAGTATCTTCTTCAAATAAAATGGTATTTGTTTCGTAAATGTATCTAGTCTGATCTTCTGTTAATTTACTTCCTTCAATATGGTTTGTATTATATGCAAATGAAATTTGGGTATTATGATATAAATTTCCCTTTAGTTTCATTTCTCTTTGTTCCCTTAAAGTTTCTAAAATATTTATTTTTGAGAAGTCAAATTTTTCTTCATCTTTTAACAATTCATCAATTGTTACATTAAATATTTCTGCTAGTTTTTTTATGGATTCTATATTTGGTTCTATCATCCCTAATTCGTATTTTGATATTGTTCCAGGCTCAACTCCCAAAAATTCTGCAATCTCTTTTTGCGTCATATTATATTTTTCTCTATATAATTTTAATTTTTCTCCTAACATAAAAAAACCTCCTTTTGGACTAATATTATTATATCATATTATATCCAAAAAAGAAAGTTTTTTTAATATTTAATTATTATATTCCAAAAAGGATTTTTTACTTTTTAGAGTTATTCTCTTTTTTATAATTATTCATTATTCATTTTGGAAGTAAGGGGTGAGATGTGATAAATACAAACATATCAATATAGCTTATTCACTTCTATCATTTCTCATGTATTTGGTATTTCTTCCACTTCCAATAATAATAATGGAACCATCTTTAACCATTGAACCTAATACTGCCTCTACAGTTGTAGCACTTACATCAGGTAATATTTTACAAATTTCAGATTTTGATATAGGTGTTAAGTTATTTAATACTGTAGCTTCTATTCTTGCTTTTTTAGTAATTTTATTGCTATTTACAACACTAAACCTTTTGTCTAACTCTTTATAACACATATATAAAGTTGATAAAAAATTTTCTATAAAAGGAATATAACTATGTTCATTTTCTAACCAATTAATAGAAGATAATCTTAATGCTTCATAATAATTTCCTTTACTATTATTTATTTGTTCTTCAAAAGAAACATATTTACCTACATCAAATCCATTTTTATATAATAATAACAAAGTTAATAATCTTGACATCCTTCCGTTTCCATCTCTAAATGGATGTATACATAGAAAATCAAGGATAACACAAGGTATTAATAATAATTGGTTAATATTGGAGTTGTTGCAAGCATCTTGATAAGCAAGTACCAATTGTTCCATTGCTTCTGGTGTTTCTTTTGCATCTAATGGTTTAAATCTTATTTTTCTATTTCCTTGTTTATCTTCTTCAATAATATAGTTTTGATTTACTTTATATTGGCCTGCATCTTCAGCTCCTGTATAACTCATCATTATATCATGCAATCTTAATATTGTATTTTCGCTAAATTCTATATCTTCATAATGTAAATGTATTTCACTTAATGCATCTTTATATCCTGCAATTTCATTTTCATTATGATTCAATGGCTTACTATCTTGATTTACTATTTCTTCAATACGTTCATCGCTTGTTACTATACCTTCTATCGCGTTTGAACTTTTTACAGACTGAACAATTGCAATTTTTTCTAATTCAGTAAATATTTTTTCATGTTCATCTTTTCTTATTTTTGCCCCTGTTTTTAATGAATAAATCGTTCCGGTAATATTTATTAACTTAGCTGGTAATAGTCCATTATCTAAAAACGAATAATCAAATCTTTTCATTATTAATCCTTCTTTCTGCATATTTTTATATTATCTGCATATATTTTATCATTTTATGTGCATATAGTCAATGCATATATGCACATATTTTTCATTTTTATATGCAGATAATTAAGTGATATATGCAGAAAGGGTTTCATTTAGTTATCAGCTTTGTATTTTTTTGTTTATGAAGCTATTTTATGTAACAATTTACCATTTACCAATAACAATATTCTTTCCAAGCTTTATATGTAGCTGTATTTACATTTTACATATTCGTTTTTATTTTTTTCTTTCTTTTTATTATAATATACCTTAATATGACTAATGTTATACATACTCCTGCGATACTTCCTATAATTAAATAAAATCCATTGTTCCTTTCTTCTTTTTCTCCTTCTGCTGTTTCATAATAGTTCTTTACTTCTTCTCCTTGTTCTTCTATTTTTTCTGTTTCTGATTTTATTTCTTCTTTTGTTAATAACTCCTCTTCTGCATAAATTTCATGCTCTCCTGTTTCACTATTATACATGGTTACATAGTTTGCATTTTGACTTAAATTTTCACTTATTGGTTTTTGTTTTAGTTTTTCTTCTACTTGTTTTGTTTTTTCATAACTTTCTTGTATTGTTGTAGTTTCTTCTTTACTATTCCATTGCTCTCCTATGTATTCCCATAAGCTTATGTCTTCTTTTTGTTTATCTTCATATACTATGTTTCCTGTCATATAATTAAATTCTACTACATTTCCATTTTCATAATATACCATTACCTCTTTTTGCTCACTATTTACTGCTAATGTTTTGATCTCTGCATTTTTGAAATCTTCTGGATAAGTGATTGGTGTTTTTAAATCATATAGTTTTCCATCTGTCCCCAATATTGTTTCATATTCTTTTCCATTATAGGAGTCTATGATTTTGTCTGCTTGCACTTTTTCTAGTTTTCCATCTGTTGCTGTTAACGAATTATAGTTCACTGCTAATATTGCATTTACTACTTGTCCATTTACTGTGCTATAGGTTCCATAAGTTTCAATTTCATTTCCATCATATTCATAAGTTTCTTTACTTTCTTGTTCAATTAGCTCTAATTCTGGAACAGTTTCTTCTTCCCATGTATTTTCTTCTATATGATATAATTTACTATTTTTTCCTAATGCTTCACCTTCCCCTATATTTACAAATTTTTCTTCTACTGTTTCTCCTTTTACTACCAATCTTTCTTCTTTTAAGTAAGCTGTGATTCCATTACTATTACTTGCTTCATTTTTTACTTCTTCTGGATTTATTATAACTGTTTCTTCTTGTTCGCTATTTGCTAGAGTTAATGTAATAGGTACTTGATAATTATATGCAAAAGTGTATGTTCTTTGGCTTAGCTCAATTGTATTGGCTTCTGTGTTTTCTGTTTCATATGTTAAACTTGTTCCTTCTTCAATGCTACTTAAGTCTAAGTTTAATTTATTTGCGCCAATACTATATGCTGTCAGTTGTGGTAAAACACTATTTGTTGTAATTCCTTGTTCTCCCGGTTCTGTTGGTAAGTCTATTCCCGTTTGTTCTGGTAGATATGCATAATTTAAAATTGGATATTTATTTTCTACTAGTATGTTATAGTTATAAATACTTCCCCACTTTAATTTACTTGTATAAAAACTTTGGCTCTTCAAATCATCTAGACTTGCATACTGATTTGTTGTGAATGTATCATTCTGTGTACTTACAAAGTTTCCATTAATGGTTGAATATTCATAAACATAGGTATCAACAAACTTTGTACTGTCTTCTTTTCTATTTCCAATCCCTAGACTTGCTGTTTGTTCATCATTTGCTATTATCTTCGCTTCCACTAAAATTCTCCTATATTTTTCTCCTGTTCCAAGCAATGGTTCTTCACTTGCCCCTATAATTCCCCCTACCTTTTCTGGTGCTTGAATCGTAGAGTTTGTAACATAGGTATTAGCAATCTGTGAAACATTATTGGTTTCTGTCATTCCAATATTATTTAGATATCCTATAACTCCACCAGCTGAATGAGCAGTAGCAACAACTTTTGCATTATTGTAAGTATAGGTTATAATATTTGTCGCATGTTTTCCAGCAATTCCCCCAACTTCTGAATATCCTTCTATTTCTGTATTTTGTACAAATGCGATCCATATAGCACTAGCAGATTGCCCTGAAATTCCTCCTACCTGACTGCCTTTGCTTGATATATAGCTGTCTTTTACACTCACATTTTTTATTGGGCCACTGTAACCGGCGATTCCTCCCACTTTGTTGCTATTAGCTGTTGTCCCTAATATTGTACATTCTATTACTTCTGCATGCTTAATATTATCTTGGTACATATAATTTATATATCCTCCAATTCCACCGATTTCTTCTCCAGTACCTTGAATTACACTTTTTTCTACTAAAAGAGCTTCCAATTCATTTTTTCCATGAGCAGTTATTTGTAGGCCTCCAATTCCGCCCACCCTATTATTTCCACTAATATTACTATTCCTTACTGTAGCTCTACTTACCTTTCCACTTCCAAAAACTCCACCTACATAATTCAAACCAGTTATATTACTATTTTCCACAGTAATATATTCAATTTTACTTTCTTGGTTTGCAGTTATGTAATGATCTCCAAATATTCCTCCAACATAGTTAGCTGTTCCTGTTATGTGAAGTTCTTTTGCTGTTATGTTCTTAATTTGATTCTGATTATTTGGGATATATGCAATTAGTCCTCCTACATGATTTTTTCCTGTGATATTTATCTCTTCTAATTGTATATTTTCTAAGTTACCCCCTAGCAGTTCTCTTATAATTCCCACATAATCGGAATTTGGTGCATCAATTGTAATATTTATAAAGTCTACATTTTTAATATTTGCAGTATGATTTAGTATGATTCCAAACCCTTCCATATTTCCAGTATTTATTTGTTTAATAATTATGTTCTCAAATATTATATTTTCTATATTATTTTGTATGCTCTGTATAAAGCCTTGTTGACTTCCACTTAATGATAATTCTATATTTGATAATTTTCTTTTTTCACCATCTGTTTCCAATCTTCCAATGGTTAAATGAGTTTTGATATCATTTTTTCCTGTAAAATCAATATCTGCCATTAATCTATAATTTTGATATGTTCCTATTTCAATTGTCTGCCAATCTTCGTAAGTATAGATTTCCTTATAAAATACAGCATCTATTTTACCACTTACTTCCTTTTCCTTTTTTTCTCCATTTTCTGTATACATTATTTTACTAATTTCATAACTGTCATAATATTTAGTTGGTGTTGCTATGAATTCAATATATGTTATATCATTTTCCCATGTTTGTTTTGTGATTGTGTTTTCCATATTTTCTATAGTAATACCTTCGATCATGATTTGGTTTGGATTGTTTATGGTTATTCTTCCAATTACTCGAGTTTGTTCTTTTTGTATTTCTATCGACTCTATGTTTAATTCGTCATTTTTTCTTAGTATTATGTCTTCCTGATTAGGTAATAGCTCGTTTGAATCTGTATAAAATAATTTTGGTAGTATGCCATCTTTTACACCAGTGTAATCATATGCATTTGTCCATCCCAATGTTTGTGTATAAGTATTTTGATTTTTCAATTCTTCTGTTGTTAATAAAATAGCATCCATTGGTTCACTACTTATCATTCCGTTTATTTTTTGTCCTTCATATGCATAATTGTTTTCTTCTATTTCAGTTCCACTTATTCTTTTTATATTATCTGATTCTATTGTGCTATATATATCACCTATACTTAAATTTCTTTCACATTTTATTTGATCATTTTCATTTACATTTCTCTCGTTATTTCCTATTATTCCACCTATATAATCGGTTTCTGATTTTATTGATACTAAGCTATAACATAGGTTGATAGCACTATTATTCACATGTCCTACTATTCCTCCTATATTTTTTGTATTTGTATTAATATTTCCTTCTGAATAGCAATTTTTAATTTCTGAATAATCATATGTATAACCTGCAATTCCACCTATTCCATCACTGCTTGATACATTATTTAATATAATATTCAGCTTCTGAACATAACTGTTTTCTATATTTGTGCCACTCATTTGACCAATTAATCCTCCTGCGATTATCTTTGTTGCATTTTCTAAATTCATATTGATATTATTTACGGAACAGTTTTGTATACTTGTCCTATTAGCATTTCCTATTATTCCTCCTATTGTTTGAATACTAGTTATATCTGATTCAATACTCACTTCGTTAATATGAACATTTTCTATTTTAGCATTTGTTCCATTTCCAATAATTCCTATATATGTTACATCCTTTGAATTTAACATTATATTTTCCAGATTTATATCAATTAGTGTTCCAGAAAAATTTGTAAACAAATTTCCTACATTATGAATATTTTTAACAGTATAACTATTTCCACTTAATTCTCCATTATAATTAGCTATTACAATGTCTTGTCCATAATTGATAAAATCTAAGTCTTGCATTAGCATATAATTTTCTGTTGGAGATTGATTCATTGTTTTCCAATCTGCAACTGTATAAATTTGCCTATACAATTTAACAGATAAGATTCTTTCATTTTCTTCGAAATCTCTTGTATAATTATTCCCAAATGCTCCTTGTGTAGTAATACTCATGATACTATAGCTTGATACATATCGTTTAGGATTACTTAATTTTATTTTTACTTTGCTTATTCCATCTGCATATTCTTGTGATAAAATTTCAGATGTCAAGTTTTCTACTTTTATCTCTACAATATGCTCACCTGATGGATTATGTACATTACAATTAATAGTTACTTCATCTGGTTTTTGCTCTAATATTTCTGTTGATAATATGTCTGCTAAATCCTCGTCTTCAACTCTTGGTAGTTCTATATATTCCTGCCTTGGCATTACATCTGGCATTACTACATGTGGATAATACCCGTTACTTACTAATTCATCTACCTCAAATTGCCCCTGAGTATTTAATAATTGGTTTTGGAAGTTTACATCTCTTAATGCTAACATTGTTGTTTTGGTATGATACTCATTATTAAATATTTCATCACAAAAATAATAGTTATTTTCTATATTAGTAGAACTAGCACTATATACATTAGGTCCATAATTAAAATTTGTAATATTTTCTCCTATTCCTACTGAATATACATTTTTTACGCTTGCACCTGTTTGGTTCGTATACACAATATTAGCTAAATGATTTATTACTTCTTCTTGGTTTATTGTATTAATAGAAACTAAACTATATACGTTTCTTATATTTCCCATATTTAGATTATGCATTGAAATAATACCTATATCTCTATATTGACCTTGTGCTAATGGATAAATTGCCTCTATATTTTTTCCATATACATAACCATTTTGAATTGTACCTCTATTAGAATATACACCTGCTGCAATTTGAGTGCTACCATAAATTGGTTTTTCTAAATTAATTACAAAGTTATCAATTATCCCATAATTCAAATATCCTAATAAGGATACAGTTCTATTTTCATTCATAATACTTTCTGTCAAATTTAATTGCATATTTCGAATTGTTCCAAAATTATATGTAAATAATCCATAAATATTGTTCGATGGTTTTGTATTATTCAATCTTAAATCTAACACCAAATTCTCTAGTACGCCATTTTCACCTATAGTGTGAAATATAGAAGTGCTGGAGTTTATTGTATCTCTTATTATAGTATGCCCATTAAAATCTAGCTTGCCTTCCCAATATAAATTTACTGTTCCAAAACGCCACTGACCTCCTGATGTTCCTGAAAAGTCTAAATCATTTACTACTACGTATTCTCCATATGGTTGTATTTCTCTATATTCTTCTTCATTTCTTATTGCTTTTATTTCTCTTTCCGCCTCTATTTCTAATTCATAATAGTCTAAAATATAAAATCTATCTCTTACATTTACTAATAGTTCTATTCTACATGTTGTTCCTTCTTTTAGGTTTTGGAATTTTTTGATGGCATTTTCTACTTTCCCATTTTCTATTTCTTCATAGCGTTCTTCTTGGATTAGTTTTCCATCTTCATATATTCTTATATAATAATCCTTTGTTGTAATCTCTCCTTTTCTATCTTCTAAATTTACTCCTACTTCTAATTCTCTTTGATAACTAAATGGTTCATAACTACTTTTTCTATTTCCTAATTCTACTTGTAAGTTTTTTAATAGAAGCCCTTGGTTGGCTGATGTGTAAAATCCTAAATATCCAGTTTCATCTATTGTTACTGTATATTGATATTCTTTGTATTCACTACTACTTAAATTCTCTATTTTTGTTCTATTTGAACTTTCTTTATGATTCTGGATTCCTACATTGTAATTACTTTCATCCCCAATTAACATTGCTTCAAAGGAAATTGTTACTTCTTGTCCAATATAGTCTGTAAAATCATATGCAAACTTTTTGGCATATGTATCTTCTCCTATTTTTAATATTCCTGTTTTTGAATCATATTCCTTACCATATTTATGGTTCGACATATTAAAATATCTCTCGCCAAACCAGTTATTTTTTGATTCTACATTAATTAAGTTTTTCCCTGTTCCTTTTTTGCTTAAGGCATGTAGTTCTAGCTCTCCTGTTATGCTAATTTCTGTATAGATTGTTCTTGTTTCTAATACATAATTTGCTTGGTAGGTGCTATTGTCCCTTCCTTCATTATATTGTTCTGCTATAAATGTGATTGTATAATTTTGATTTGGCTCTAATCTATCATATTGTTTTCTTATGTCTTCCTGATTTTTGGTAATATTTTCTACAGATATTAAATTGCTTTTTTCATCTCTAATTTCCATTCTTACATAATCTAGTAATATACTTCCATCTTCATCTTGTACAGCTACATCAAAGTCTATTAAATCTCCTGTTACAAATTGGTTTTTGATAATTACTTGTGCTGGTTTTTTTCTTGTAATAAAACTAGTTTGGGTTTGTTCTTTATTTACTGTTTCTTCTACACTTCCTTGTTTTACTGTTGTAATAATTTCATAATGGTATTCTGTGTTACTATTTAGGCCTTGTAGGCTTATGGTTATTGCCTCATTTGCTTTAATTTGGTTTACATCTAGTTCATATGTTTCAAATTCGTTTCCGTTTTCATCTGTTATTTGCATTTGTACTTGATTGATTATCTGAATCAATCTTTTATCTGTTTTGATTTCGTCCAATTGTATTGTAATTTCTGCTTTGTTTTGTTCTATATTAATTGCTTCTGTATTCCAAAAGAGTTGTCCTAAACTTGCTAGTGGCATTGTGGTAAAATTGGTATCTAATAATAATTGTTCTCTTTTTATTCCGGTTCCATCTTCTAGGTCATAGTCTGCATAGAATTTTATGTTGTAATAGGAGTTTGGGTCTAAGTCTGTTCTTTCTATTTCTTTTTCATCTTCCTCTAGTTCTTCTCGTATTTCTTCTCCTCTTGCATTTGTTATTACATAGTGATAATTTTCTAATTTTACATTATCTTTATTATTTAAGTTTAATGTTATTTCCGTTTTTCCTACTTCTTGGGTTTTCATTTGGATTCGTAAAGTTGGTGCTTGTTTTGCTGTTCTTGTTCTTCCTTCTGCATTTTCTACTACAAATTCATTTCCATCTTTATCATATATATGAATTCTATAGGTAATATTTTTATTAGATGTTACTGTTTCATTTGTTTGATAGGTAATGGTTTGTTTGTTTTTTAAATTTGCTACTTCTTCATTACTTAATCTGTAACTGATTCCTTCTATTTCTACTTCTATTCTACTAATTCCTTTTAATACTTCATCTGTTGCTTCATTTTCTATATAGAAGTTTTTGATTTCTATTTTATTAGAATATACTTGTCCTGGTTCGTGTTGCACATAGATACTTCCTAAAGTATCAATTGATTTTGTTGTAAATTCTCCTTGGTAAAATGTTTCTTCTATTTGGTTATTATTTTCATTTAGATAAATATATGTTCCCTCTACTTCAAATTCTGTGTCTGGCACTAGGCTTGTTAATTCTAAATTTCCTGCTCCTGTTATTTGTCTTCTTTGATAGATTCTATTGTTTCTTCTTATAATAAATGTTGCTCCAAGTATTCTTCCTTGTGGGTCTTGGATTTCTATATTTGTTCTTGCTGTATATACTCCTGCTTCAAAATTGCTTGCTGTTATGGTTGGTTTGATATAGGTTGCTTCTCCTATTTGCTCATTTTCATCATTTGATTCTTGATTTTCTATTATCTCTGTGTCTATTGTATTTTCTTCTTGCTCATCTTCTGCTTCTGGTAGAATGTTTACTTCTTCTTGCACAATTCCTAATTTTAGTAATAGTTCTTCATAGCTTATTTCTATATTCTTTTCTTCTGTTACTTTTTGTATCGTAATTTGGCTTGTTTTGTCGATTTCTAGTATATTATGGTAGATTAGTTTTTCTCCTTCAATTGTGTAGTAAGTGATATGGTTTTCTGTAAAATATATAATACTGTAATTTGGAATTTCGTATTCTGTTTTACTAGTTGTAATTTTAATATCTTTTCCTGTTATATAAATTCCTTCTGGTGTTTCTATGAATATGTATTCATTTCCATCTGCTCTTGTTAGGTCTTGGCTATTGTACATTTTTCCTTCTGATAGTGTAAAGTTTGGGTATCCTTCTATTTTTTCGAAGTTTTGTGTGATTAATTTTGTGTCTTCTGACAAGTTATATAATGCTGATTTTTCATTGATATATATTGGATAATTTAAGTCGATTCCTTTTTTCTCATTTCCTCCTATGTAATAGTTATTTAGTCTTTTATACACGGTTTCTTGTTCTTCTATTTTTAGGAGATTCATACTTGTATCTATATTTTTAAAGTTTTCGCTTTTTAGGTTTTGGGTTAGTTTTTTGGCTTCTATTCCATAGCCTCCATACAGTATTGTGTTTACAGGGGCATAACGTATTCCTATGTAATAAAAGAGGATTAGTCCTATGCAAATGAGCAATATTCCTATTAACAAGAATATTGGCATTTTTTCTTTTTTTATCCTTTTCTCTTTTTTATTCTCTAATTTTTTATTTTGTTTTTTGTTCATTGTTTTTTCCTCCTCTTTTAGCTGTTTCTTTGAAGTACGGGCTATTAAAATCGCCCCTACATGTTAATTATTCATTATTCACTATTCATTCTTCATTATTCATTAATTTTATTCACGACATTACTGATTTTCTTTAATGAATAGTGAATAATTAATGATGAATAATTTCTTCGGGTAATTTCTTCGAAGTGCGGGCGATTAAAATCGCCCCTACATGTTAATTATTCATTATTCGCTATTCATTCTTCATTATTCATTAATTAAATTTATAACATCATCTGTTTTCTTTAATGAATAGTGAATAATTAATAATGAATGATGAATAATATTAAGCGTAGGGGTCGGTCTTGACCGACCCGAAATGTTGAACAATACAACAAATTATTCATTATTCACTTTTCATTTTTCATGATTCATTCATTTTGCACTATTCTCAATTCTCACATTCCACATCTCATCTCTCATTTCCATTAAAAAAAACTGCTTACCAAGGAATGGTTTCAAAGCAAATATTATTTTTTGCTCTCAAATCATTCCTTGATAAACAGGTTCTATGATAGCTCTTAATTTTTCTTTATTAATTAAACTTACTTGTGTGTGTGTGTGTGTGTGTGTGTGTGTACAGCTACAACGGTTTTCATCATTTTATTTTCTCCTTTCTTTTCCTTTTATTTTGTCTATATTTTTGTTTTTCTCTTTCGTTTTATGATAATGTATCTTAGTATGATTAGTGTAATACATACTCCTGTTATACTTCCTATCACTAAATAAAATCCATTGTTCTTTTCCTCTTTTTCTCCTTCTGCTGTTTCATAATAGTTCCTTACTTCTTCTGACTGTTCTTCTATTTTTTCTGTTTCGGATTTTATTTCTTCTTTTGTTAATAATTCCTCTTCTGCATAGATTTCATGCTCTCCTGTTTCACTATTATACATGGTTACATAGTTTGCATTTTGACTTAAGTTTTCACTGATTGGCTTTTCTTTCAGTTTCTCTTCGATTTGTTTTGTTTTTTCATAACTTTCTTGTATTGTTGTAGTTTCTTCTTTGCTGTTCCATTGTTCTCCTATGTATTCCCATAAACTCATTTCTTCTTTTTTCTTGTCTTCATAAACTATATCTCCTGTCATATAATTAAATACTTCTACATTTCCATTTTCATAATATACTATTACTTCTTTCTCCTCTCCATTTACTGCTATTGTTTTTATCTCTTCATTTTTGAAGTTTTCTGGGTAAGTAATTGGTGTTTTTAAATCATATAGTTTTCCATCTGTTCCCAATATCGTTTCATATTCTTTTTCGTTATAGAAGTCTATAATTTTGTCTGCTTGCACTTTTTCTAGTTTTCCATCTGTTGCTGTTAATGTATTATAGTTTACTTCTAATATGGCATTTACTGCTTGTCCGTTTACTGTGCTATAGGTTCCATAGGTTTCTATTTTCTTTCCTTTATATTCTTCTTTTTCTTTGCTTTCTGTTTCTATTAGTTCTAACTCTGGTACTGTTTCTTCTTCCCATGTGTTTTCTTCTATATTATATATTTTACTATTTTTTCCTAGTGCTTGCCCTGCTTGTACATTTACAAATTTATCTTCTAATGTTTCTCCTTCTACAATCAGATTTTCATCTTTTAAATAGGCTGTTATTCCTTTACTATTACTTACTTCATTTTTTACTTCTTCTGGTTCAATTTTTATTGTTTCTTCTTGTTCTCCATTTTTTAAGCTTAATGTTATTGGTACTTGGTAATTATATGCAAATGTATAAGTTCTTTTATCTACATCAATTGTATTAGATTCTGTGTTTTCAGTTTCATATGTTAAACTTGTTCCTTCTTCTACACTGCTTAGGTCTAAATTTAATTTATTCGCACTAATACTATATGCCGTAATTTGTGGTAGTTCACTATTTGTTGCAATTTCTCCTCCTGGTTCTGTTGGCAAGTCTATTCCTGTTTGTTCTGGAATATCACTCCTATTTAAAATTGGATATTTGTTTTGACTTAATACATTATAATTAAATTGTGTACCCCAACCAAGTTTTCCAGTATAAAAACTTGGTGTTTTTAAATTTTCTAAACTTGCATATTGACTACTTTTAAAAGTATCGTTTTGCTCATTAATGAATTCTCCATTTATTGTTGAATATTCATATATATATATTTGGCTCATTTTGTAGTTATCTTCTTTTCTGCCTCCTATCCCCAATGATGCTGTACTTTCATCATCACATATTATTTGTGCTTCTACTAAGTTTCTATAATAATAATTTCTTCCGCTTTGGTAATATAATGGTACACTGGTATCTCCTATTATTCCCCCTGCTTTTTCTGGTGCTTCGATTGTAGAATTTGCTATGTAATTAAGATAAATATAGGATGTTAAATAGTTTGCTGCCATATTGGTATTTTCTAAATAGCCTATTATTCCTCCCGCGGTGTGCTCTGTTGCTACAATATCTGCATCTACATAATTATTTACAAAAATTCCTTGATTTATTTCTCCAGAAATTCCTCCTACTTTAGAATATCCTTCTATCGTTGTATTTTGTATATAGTTATTTTGGGTTTGCCCCCCACTATTACATAGTCCAACTAGTCCACCAATTTGGCTTCCATAAGATTGAATTTTACTATTTTTCACAGCTGCATTTTGTAATCTTACCCAATCTCTTGCAAAGCCTGCCACTCCACCTACTTTGATACTTTTTTCTGTTGTTCCAATAACATTACAATTATCCACTTCTATAGGTCCTTGATATGTTTGCTGATTTAATAGTCTGCCAGTTATTCCACCGTATTTCTTCTCCGCTTCCCTGTATTGTATTATTACATGATTTTAAGTAACTAATATCTTCTGTTCCAGATATGTTTGAACCTGTTTGTGTAAGACAACCAGCTATACCTCCAACATATGAGTTGCCTGTTATATTGCTTTCTTCTATTGTTATATTGCATCCTTTCCCATATCCTACAATTCCTCCTACATAATTTGCTCCTGTTATGGTTATGGAATTTGCATTTATGTTTTTTAGTCTAGATTCTATTTCACTATAATATGTTTGATATCCAACAATACCTCCACTATATTCTCCACTAGCTTCTACTATAATATTTTTGGCATCCAAATTTTCTATTCTAGCATTATCTATTCGTCCAGTAAATCCTCCTACATCATGATAGCCTTTTATGGTAATATCTTCTAATATAATTTGCTCAACTTTCCCTAATTGAATCATTCCAATTAAGCCTGTATATGGTTGATTTGGTGCATCTACTGTTATATTTTTAAATGTAATATTCTTAGCATTTGCATTTAACATTCCTATTATGCCATTGTATTGGACTGCATTTTTAGAAGTATTAATAAGAGTAATATTTTCAAATGTAATGTTTTCTAAATTTGTTTGTATACTTTGTATTAGTCTAATAGGTTCTGCTGAGTTTGTTTGTATTGTTATATTGGTTAACTTTTTGTTTCCATCTGATTCAAATCTTCCTATATTTACATTTGATTTTATATTTGTTTTACCAGCAAAATCAATGTCTTCCATTAATCGATAGTTTTGGTAAGTATCAGCTTCTATTTGTTGCCAATCTTCATAAGTATAAAGTTCTTTATAAAAAATAGCTTCTAATTTTGTATTTACTTTTTGTATTTTTTCCTGTCCGAATTCTTCATATACTAGTTCATAAATTTTATAACTATCATAATATTTAGTTGGTGTTCCTATAAATTCTATATATGTTTTGCCATTATCATTTGTTTGTTTTGTTATACTTATTTCCATGTCTTCTACATTGATTTTTACAATATTTAATTGCTCAGGATTCTGTATAGTAAGCCTTCCTGTAAGTCTTGTTTGTTCTTTATTTATTTCAACAGCTTCAATTATTAATGTCTCATCTTTTTCTATAAGATTGTCCTCCTGATATGGTAAAAGTGTTTGTGTGTCTGCATAATATAGTTTAGGTAAAATTCCTTCTTCTACTTGATGATAATCATATGCCTCTTGCCATCCTAATACATTTATATATGTATTAGAATTACTTAGCTGTTCTTTTGAAAGTAAAATAGCATCTTGTACATCATTTGATACAAATCCATTTATTTTCTGTCTATTATATGCATAATTTTCTGTATAGTCATTTTCTGATCCAATGATTCTATTAGGATATTCTAAATTACTTTTTTGGTAAATATCTCCAAGTACTAAATTACCACTTGCTTCTCCACTAGATGTTATATTCTCTTGCCCTATGATTCCTCCTATAAAATTTGACATACTCTCTAAATTCATTAAACTATAACAATTTAGTACAGAAGAATCTTGTGCCACTCCTATAATTCCTCCTATATTTGGTGTATTTGATATAATTTCACCTTGTGTATAGCAATTTTCTATTCTTGTAAATGAAGCTCCTGTTCCTGCAATTCCTCCTATTCCATAAGATATATCTACATTACTTATATTTATTTTAGCATTTTGTACATAACAATTTTTAATGCTTCCTCCATTAGTATAACCTACTATTCCTCCCACATAGCTTGTTGTTCCATTTGTTATTTGTACATTTAAATCTCTTACAGAGCAATCTTGTATACTTCCTCCACCTAAAAATGATACTATCGCTCCAACCCTATTTGCATTCTTTGTAGTTATTATTATGTTCATTTTGTTTATATGCACATCTTGTATTTTGGTTTTGTTATTTGTATTATTAATAATTCCTGGATATGTACTAGTCATTGTTATATTTTCAAAATTAATATTTGTTAAAGTTCCATAAAATGTAGGGAATATAGCTCCTGTTGTATTTATATTTTTTATAGTATGTCCATTACCATTTAATTTTCCCCTATAAGTTGTGTTAATAATAATATCATTACTATAATTCATAAAATCTAGGTCTTGCATTAACATATAATTTTCGTTTGGTGATGTATTTATTTGTTTCCAATCTTCCACATTATTAATTGGTCTATATAATTCAATATTTAGTAGCCTTTCATTTTCTTCAAAGTCTCTTGTATAATAATTTCCAAAAGCCCCTTGCGTAGTAATACTCATTACACTATACCCTGATACATATATCTTAGGGTTGCTTAATTTTATTCTTACTTTACTTACTCCATCATAATATTCTTGTGATAGAATTTCTGATGTTAAATTTTCCACTCTAATTTCTGTTATTACCTCTCCTGATGGGTTATACACATTACACATTATTATTACTTCATCTGGTTTTTCTGATTCAATTTCTGTTGATAATATATCTGCTAAGTCCTCATCTTCTACTTCTGGAAGCTCTATATACTCTTGTCTTGGCATTACATCTGGCATTTTTACATGTGGATAGTATCCATTTGAAACTAATTCATCTACTTCAAATTGATTTTGAGTATTTAGCAAACTATTTTGGAAATTTATATCTCTTAATGCCAACATTGTTGTTTTTGTATGATATGAATTGTTAAATATTTCATCACAGAAATAATAATTGTTTTCTACTCTGTTATTCCCTATAGACCAAATATTTGGTCCTTGTGTAAAGTTAGTTATATTTTCGCCAATTCCTACTGAATATATGTTTTGTACACTTGCTGAATTATAACTACTATATACTATGTTACTTACAGCACCACTTTGATTAGCCGTATTTAAGTCTACATTTACTAAACTATATATATTTCTTACCATTCCATTTTGGTGATTGGTTATACATGCGGTTGCTAATACTGATGGTTGTGTTGCCGAATCTCCTTGATAAGCTTTTATATTTTCCCCATAAAAATATCCATTTTGTATTGTTCCATCGCGATTTGTCCAAACACCTGCTGTACATTGAGTTAATCCATAAAGTGGTTCTTGTAAATGTACTACAAAATTCTCAACTGTTCCATAATTTATACGTCCAATTAGATAAGTATACGAATTAGAAAGAGGTACACATTCAAGTAAATTAATCTTAAAGTTTCGTATAGTTCCTCTGTTTTCGTCAAAAAAGCCATAATAACCATATGATATAGGATTATTTAATTTTAAGTTTATTACAATATTTTCTATTATACCTTTTTCACCTATATAGGAAAATAATCTTAAATAAGTCCATTTTTGCTCTATATAAACAGAATGTCCATTAAAATCTACTTTACCTTCAAATTCTATTGTTTGTGTTCCATAATTAAAATATGCTGCTGTTTCTGCTTGAGAAAAGTCTAAATCATTTACTACTACATATTCTCCATATGGTTGTATTTCTCTATATTCTTCCTCATTTCTGATGGCTTTTATTTCTTTTTCTGCCTCTATTTCTAACTCATAATAGTCTAAAATATAAAATCTATCTCTTACATTTACTAATAGTTCTATTCTACATGTTGTTCCTTCTTTTAAGTTTTGGAATTTTTTAATAGCATTTTCTACTTTTCCATTTTCTCCTATTTCTTCATATCGTTCTTCTTGGATTAAGTTGCCATTTTCATATAAACGAATATAATAATCCCTTGTTGTGATTTCTCCTTTTCTATCTTCTAAATTTACTCCTACTTCTAATTCTCTTTGATAACTAAATGGTTCATAACTACTTTTTCTATTTCCCAATTCTACTTGTAAGTTTTTTATTAAAAGTCCTTGGTTGGCTGATGTGTAAAATCCTAAATATCCTGTTTCATCTATTGTTAAAGTATATTGATATTCTTTGTATTCACTTGTGCTTAAATTCTCTATTTGGGTTCTATTTGAGCTTTCTTTATGATTCTGGATTCCAACATTGTAGTTATTTTCATCTCCTATTAGCATTGCTTCGAAAGATATAGTTACTTCTTGCCCAATATATTTTGTAAAATCATATACAAATTTTTTTGCATGTGTATCTGTTCCTATTTTTAATTCTCCTGTTTCTGCATTATATTCTTTTCCATAATTTCCTCCAGTAGCCCCATAAAAATATATTCCACCAAACCAATTATTTTGGGATTCTACATTAATTAAATTTTTTCCAGTTCCTTTTTTGCTTAATGAATGTAATTCTAATTCTCCTGTTATGCTTATTTCTGTATAGATTGTTCTTGTTTCTAATATGTAATTTGCTTGATATGTACTATTGTCTCTTCCTTCATTATATTGTTCCGCTATAAATGTGATTGTATAGTTTTTATTTGGTTCTAATCTATCATATTGCTTTCTTATATAATCTTGGTTTTTAGTTATGTTTTCCACTGAAATTAGGCTGTTTTTTTCATCTCTTACTTCCATTCTTACATAATCTAGTAATATACTTCCATCTTCGTCTTGTACTGCTACATCAAAGTCTATTAAGTCTCCTGTTACAAATTGGTTTTTGATAATTACTTGTGCTGGCTTTTTTCTAGTTACAAAACTACTTTGTGTTTGTTCTTTATTTGCAATTTCTTCTACACTTCCTTGTTTTACTGTTGTGATGATTTCATAATGGTATTCTGTGTTACTATTTAGACCTTGTAAGTTTATGGTTATAATTTCATTTGTTTTTATTTTATTTACATCTAGTTCGTAAGTTTCAAATTCTTTTCCTGTTTCGTCTGTTATTTTTACTTCTGCTTTGTTTATTATTTGTATTAGTCTTTTATCTGTTTTTATTTCATCTATTTGTATACTTATGTTTGCTTCATTTTTTGTTATATCTTTTGCTTCTGTGTTCCAATATGCTTGCCCTAAACTTGCAAGTGGCATTGTAGTAAAGTTTGTTTCTAATAGTAATTGTTCTTTCTTTATTCCTGTTCCATCTTCTAAGTCATAGTCTGCATAGAATTTTATGTTGTAATATGCATTTGGGTCTAAGTCTGTTCTTTCTATTTCTTTTTCATTTTGCTCTAAACTTGCACGTATTTCTTCTCCTCTTGCATTTGTTATTACATAATGATAATTTTCTAATTTTACATTATCTTTATTATTTAAGTTTAAAATTATTTCTGTTTTCCCTACTTCTTGGGTTTTTAGTTGTATTCTTAGTGTTGGTGCTTGTTTAGATGTTCTAGTTCTTCCTTCTGCATTTTCTACTACAAATTCGTTTCCATCTGCATCATACATATGAATTCTATAAGTAATATTTCTGTTGGATGTTACTGTTTCATTTGTTTGGTAAGTAATGGTTTGCTTATTTTTTAAATTTGCTACTTCTTCATTACTTAATCTGTAACGGATTCCTTCTATTTCTACTTCTATTTTGCTTATTCCTTTTATTACTTCATCTGTTGCTTCATTTTCTATATAAAAGTTTTTGATTTCTATTTTATTAGAGTATACTTGTCCTGGTTCATGTTGTATATAAATGCTTCCTAATGTATCTATGGATTTTGTTGTGAATTCTCCTTGGTAAAATGTTTCTTCTATTTGGTTGTTGTTCTCATTTAGGTAAATATATGTTCCTTCTATTTCAAATTCTGTGTCTGGCACTAAGCTTGTTAATTCTAAACTTCCTGCACTAGTTATTTGCCTTCTTTGGTAGATTCTATTATTTCTTCTTATGATAAAGGTTGCTCCTAGTATTCTTCCTTGTGGGTCTTGTATTTCTATATTTGTTCTTGCTGTATATACTCCTGCTTCAAAATTGCTTGCTGTTATGGTTGATTTAAGATATTCATTTTCTTCTGTTGTATTTTCTCCTTGTACTGGTTCTTGGCTTTCTTCTGTTATATTTGTGTTAACTACGTTTTCCTCTTTCTCTTGTTCGGGCAAAATATTTACTTCTTCTTGCATAATTCCTAATTTTAGTAATAGTTCTTCATAGCTTATTTCTATATTGTTTTCTTCTGTTACTTTTTGTATCGTAATTTGACTTGTTTTGTCGATTTCTAGTATATTATGGTAGATTAGTTTTTCTCCTTCAATTGTGTAGTAAGTGATATGGTTTTCTGTAAAATATATAATACTGTAATTTGGAATTTCGTATTCTGTTTTACTAGTTGTAATTTTAATATCTTTTCCTGTTATATAAATTCCTTCTGGTGTTTCTATGAATATGTATTCATTTCCATCTGCTCTTGTTAGGTCTTGGCTATTGTACATTTTTCCTTCTGATAGTGTAAAGTTTGGGTATCCTTCTATTTTTTCGAAGTTTTGTGTGATTAATTTTGTGTCTTCTGACAAGTTATATAATGCTGATTTTTCATTGATATAGATGGGATAATTTAGGTCGATTCCTTTTTTCTCATTTCCTCCTATGTAATAGTTATTTAGCCTTTTATACACGGTTTCTTGTTCTTCTACTCTTAAAAGATTCATACTTGCATTTATATTTTCAAAGTTTTCGCTTTTTAGGTTTTGGGTTAGTTTTTTGGCTTCTATTCCATAGCCTCCATACAATATTGTGTTTACAGGGGCATAACGTATTCCTATGTAATAAAAGAGGATTAGTCCTATGCAAATAAGCAATATTCCTATTAACAAGAATATTGGCATTTTTTCTTTTTTGATCCAGGTTTTCTTTTTGGTTTTTTTCTCCATGGTTTTCCTCCTCTTTTAGTTGTTTCTTTGTAATGCGGGCGATTAAAATCGACCATTCCTTACAATTTCCATTTTTTCTTTTTTGGGACGGTCACGACCGTCCCCTGCAATACTAATTATTCATTATTCACTATTCATTCTTCATTATTCATTAATTTTATTCACGACATTACTGATTTTTTTTAATGAATAGTGAATAATTAATGATGAATAATTAATAATTTTTTAGGGTGATTTCTCCGTAGCACGGGTCGCCGT
>CALXRW010000019.1 GCA_944390965.1 uncultured Clostridia bacterium | reverse complement strand
ATTACAGTATTTTTACTAAAAAAGAAAAAAGGAATGCAAAAAAAATTGTTTATTTCTTTAATTGGAATGACGATAACTTTAACCATATTGGTTCTACCACTATATGCAGAAGATATTTGGATTTCTCAGTTTACATTTTCTTTATTATATGCACTACAAGCAATTGTTTTAGGACAAGACTTTGAAATGATTAACTCTATTCCTCTTGATAATCTATTAAATATTTGTTATGTTGTTATCATATATATATTATTTTTCTTGCAGCCGTTGGCGGCAGCAACTGCAATTATTTCAATGTTAGGAGACAGCCTATCTAAAATAAGACTCTTTTTTTCTAGAAGAAAACCAATTGCTATTTTTTCACAAATTAATGAAAGAACGATAACAATTGCTCAAAATTTATATCAAAAAGATAAAACGTTAATTTTATTTGCAGATAAGAATGAACTATATGATAAAGATTTAAAACAAGTAAAAGCAATTACAATTCCTAAAAATATTACAGATATTAATGTAAAAAATAAAAAGATAACCTATTATTTATTTTCAGAAAATGAAGAGCAAAATTTAAATGATAGTTTAGAAATTATCAGAAAGAATAAAACAAAAGAAGATATCAGTGCATATGTATTAACACATTCGGATGATGCAAGACTTATATTAGACTCTTGTGAAAAAGGAAATATTCAACTAGAAATTGTAAATGAAATTGATAGAGAAATTTATAATTTATTAAATACTACACCATTATACTTAAATGCTATAAATCATCATATTTCTATTTTAATTGTAGGCTGTGGTAAAGTAGGAATGGAATTTTTAAAAACTGCTACTTGGTGTGGGCAAATGTTAAATTATACACTTACGATTCATATCATAGACAGTCAAGCAACAAAAAGAAAGGAAATGCTTGATATTACATGCCCAGAATTAACAAAATATTACTCATATCATTTTATAGAGGCAGACATATATTCTAAAAAGGCATTTGATGAATTGGACAAGTTAAAAAGTGAGAATATAAATTATGTTTTCATTGCGCTAGAGGAAGAAGAAAAAAATTTAAATTTAGCTATTTTATTAAGAAGATATTTTATGGCAAAAGATACAGACGGCTATAGGAGAGAGCCAATCATTAATTTATGGATACAAAACAATGATAAAAAAATACAGGTAGAAAATCTAAAATATGGAGAAAAAATTAATTTGTATCAAATCAATGCATTTGGAAGTATAGAAGAAATGTATAGGCAAAAACCAATTATACATTCAAAAATAGAAGAAATTGCAAAACAAGTACATAGTACATATGATCCAGAAGATATGAAGAATGGGTTGAAAAGATTTTATCAATTAGAATATAATAAAAAATCGTCTAGAGCAGTTGCTATCCATTTGAAATATAAATTGTATTCTATTTTAGGGAACATTTATGATGGGAATTTTGAAGAAGATTTTGAAAACAATGTAAAGAAAATTTTAGAAGCATATAAAAAAGTGATACATGAAAATAAGAGATTGCAAGAAATGTTAATTCAAAATGAACATGAAAGATGGAATGCCTACACAAGAGCAGATGGATTCCAATTAATTAAAGCAGAGGAAGTAAAAAAATATAAAGAAATTACGAAAAGTTCAAAACATATGGTGGCAAAATTGCATCCTGCGCTTGTACAGTTTGAAGAATTAAAAAACATACAAGAAGAATTGCATGAAAATTATATACAATCTGATATAGACATTATAGAAAATCTAGAAAAGATTTTGAAAAAAGAGATTTATACAAAGGAATGAAAGGATCATAGAAATGAAAAAAATTTGCTATTGAAAACAGAGAATTAAATGAAAGTAGGATTGAGTATTAGATGAAAAAATTAAAAATCTTTTTGGCTTCATCTATTGTTGAGCTTAAAGAAGAAAGAAATGAAATAGGTGATTTTATCAGAAGAATACAGGATGAATTAATAGACATGGATTATAGAATTCAGCTATTTGAATGTGAATTTTTTGATAATAGTATTGCTCTTACAAGAAAACAAGATGAATATAATGATGAAATCAAAAAATCAGATATTTTTGTTATGCTAGTTGGCAGTAAATTAGGAAATTATACATTCGAAGAATTTAAAATTGCAAAAAGTATTTCCTCTATTGAGATTAATGTAATCTTTAAAAACTATTTGGAGCATATTGATGAAACAGTAAGTAATTTCAAACGATTAATTCAAAACGAAGAAAGAGTAAATCAATATGAATATACAGACTTACCAGGCTTAAAATATGCAATTGCTCAAATAATTGCAAAAAATATTTCCGACTTATTTCATGTGAAAGTAGATCATACAAAAATTTATATAGAAAATAGTGAGGTAATGTTTTAGTGAAAAAGCTTAATAAAAGGTAGAGTTTTTAGAAGAAATTAAAAAAGAACTAAAAATTTGATAAAAAATGTTGCATAGTGAATTTATATGATATAATAATTCAAAAAAAGGAGATTTAATTATGAATGTTTATGATAAAACACATGAATTGGCTAAAGAATTAAAGGACTGCCCAGAATATACACAATACAAGGTTATAAAAGAAAAGGTATATGCAGATCAGGACTTAAAAGAAAAAGTAAAAAAATTTGATCAATTAAGGTATGAGATGCAATTGTTGACAATTCAAGGAGAAAAACAAAATGAAGCAAAAATGCAAGAATTACAAAAAATGTATGAAGAATTAATGCAAAACAATGATGTGAAAGAATATTTTGATAAGGAAATCCGCTTCAATGTTATGTTAGCAGATGTAAATAAAATTATAGGAGATGCTGTAAAAGACGTATTAAATTAACATAGGAGGAAATATGTTATCATATGGAATTATAATAGGATTATGTATATTGTTTAGTATTATTCTAAAAATAGTTATGACAGAAAAATTAAAAGAAATAGCTAAGTTTAAAAAAAGAGATGACCTAGATAGCATATCAAAAAAATTACCAAATAATACAACCATATGCCACCAAATTCTAAAAAAGTTAAAAAACGAAAAAGTAAAAGTAATTGAAAAGCAAGATTATGGTGCTAATTTATATGTTGTATATCATAACGAAATTATTATAACAGATAAAAATGAAGAATATGCAAGATTACAAACCATTGCACATGAATGTATTCATTCTACACAAAGTAAAAAGATGTTATGGTTTCATTTCATATTATCTAATATTTCTATCATATATTATTTTGTTGTTTTATTACTTACAATAGTAGGAATTATAAAAGACCCAATGTTACAAATTGCTGTTTTATTATTCCTAGGTCTTATTCATTATGCTGTTAGATTTTTCTTAGAAATGGATGCCATGATAAGAGCAGAATACTTAGCAAAGGAATATTTGACAGAAGACAAAAACTTAAAAGAAGAAGAAAAAACAAAACTATTAGAAACTTATCAAAAAATCAACAAGATAGGAATTCCCTATACACACTATACATACTTATTAAAACTTTTTATAAAAATAATATTATATTGTATCATTGCAATGATATTTGTATTATAGAAATCATGTAATGACTATTATTTTGGGTCGGCGAGGGCGCCGACCCCTACTTTTATTCACTTTTTAATTTTAAAAGAAATATTGCTTTTCTCTATTTTAAAAAACAACAATTGAAAAATAGAAATTTTCTGAAAACTCTTTAAAAATTGAACAAAATACATTATAATGAAGGAAAAAGAAAATTAGGAGATTTTATGAAGAAAAAATGGGAATTTTATGATACAGATGAAGAACTGGTGCAAAAACTTTCTCAAGAATTAAAAGTATCTAGTATCTTAATTACAATATTAATGAATAGAAAAATAACAGACCCTGAAAAAATTCGTATTTTTTTAAATCCCACGCGAAAGGATTTTTATAATCCTTTTTTATTAAATGATATGGAGATTGCAGTAGAAAGAATCTTAAAAGCAATTGAACAAAAAGAAAAAGTGTTGATTTATGGAGACTATGATGCTGATGGCATTACAAGTATAACGGTTTTAAAAAAATTTTTAGAAGAAAGAGGATTAACTGCAGATTATTATATTCCTAATCGCTTAGAGGAGGGATATGGGTTAAATAAAAATGCAATTGAAAAAATTGCAAAACAAAAATATTCTTTAATGATAACTGTAGACTGTGGTATTTCTGCTATTGAAGAAATAAAGTTAGCAAATAACTTAGGAATTGAAACCATTATTACAGATCATCATGAAACAGTAGAAACTTTACCAGAAGCAATGGCAGTTGTTGACCCAAAGAGAAAAGATAATACTTACCCATTTCGAGACTTAGCAGGTGTAGGAGTGGTATATAAACTTATTCAAGCATTATCTATTCGTTTAGATTTAGACGAAAAGGAATTTTTGAAATACTTAGATATTGTGTGTATAGGAACCATTTCGGATATAGTACCTCTAGTAGATGAAAATAGGGTTATTGCCAAATTAGGACTAAAGTTAATTGAAAGAACAAAAAATAAAGGATTAAAAAAATTAATTGATTCTTGCAATTATACTTCTATAGATGCCAACATGATTTCATTTGGAGTGGCACCTAGAATTAACGCATGTGGGAGAATGGGATTTCAAGAAGAAGCTATTAGACTATTTTTAAGTAATGATGAAGATGAAGTAACCAAAATTACCAAAAAGTTAAATGAGTATAATAAAGAAAGACAAGATACAGAAAAAAAGATATTTGAAGAAGCTATTTCTAAAATACAAGAAGAAAAAATGCAAGAAAATAGTTGTATTATATTGGGAGGAGAAAATTGGCATCATGGTGTGATTGGAATTGTATCATCTAAAATTACAGACATGTATTTTAAACCAAGTTTACTAATTTGCTTTGAAGGAGACATGGGAAAAGGTTCTGGAAGAAGCATACCTGGTTTTGATTTACACCATGCTTTAATGGAAACAGGAAATTACTTAGAAAGATTTGGCGGACATTCCATGGCTGTTGGATTAAGTGTCAAAAAAGAGAAATTTGAAGAATTTAAAAAGAAATTTGAGGAATTAGCAAAAGAAAGTAATATTCAAGATATACTTCCTATTTTATATATAGACGAAGAAATCACAATAAAAGAAATGACTTTGGAGTTAATGCAGGAATTAAAACAACTGGAACCATTTGGAGAAAAAAACAAAGAACCATTATTTATGCTAAGAAATGTAAAAATAGATTCTATTAGAACTTTATCAGAAGGGAAACATATGAAACTAACATTAAAAGAAGGAATTTATTTAATTGAATGTATAGGGTTTAATTTAGGACACCTTGCTGAAGACTATCGCATTGGTGATAAAGTAGATGTAGTAGGAAATTTGGCAGAAAATCATTATCAAAATCTAACAAAAGTACAAATGATTTTGCAAGACATTAGAAAAGCATATAAGAATGGATAAAAAGAAGGTGAAAGTATGGAATTAAAAAATGATGTTACCATAGAAGAAATCATTAAACAAATGAAAAATAATAATAAAAAATCAAATTCTAATTTGATTTTAAAAGCCTATAATTTTGCAAACAACTATCATAAAAATCAATGTAGAAAATCTGGGGAACCATACATTATTCATCCATTAAATGTTGCTTATATTTTATCTATGTTAGAATTAGATGATGAAACTATTTGTGCAGCGTTATTACATGATGTTGTAGAAGATACTCCAGCAACTCTTGATGAATTAAAAACGGAATTTGGAGAGTCTGTTGCTATGATGGTAGATGGAGTAACAAAGTTACGGAAAAATTCAATATACTTCTGTAGAAGAAGAGCAAATTGAAAATTACAGAAAAATGTTTTTGGCAATGGCAAAGGATATTAGAGTAGTTTTGATTAAACTTGCAGATCGACTACATAACATGAGAACTCTAAAATATTTAAAAAGGGATAGACAATTATTTATTAGCCAAGAAACATTAGACTTATATGCTCCTTTGGCAAACCGATTAGGTATTTACTCTATTAAATGGGAATTAGAAGATTTAGCTTTTCGTTATTTGTACCCACAAGAATATTTTGAATTGGTACATGGTATTGATATTAAAAGAGAAGAAAGACTTAAATTTATTGACAAAATTATGGAAGAAATTAATGTAGCTTTGAAAAAAGAAAATATAGAAGCTGAAATAACAGGACGTGCAAAGCATTTATATAGTATCTATCGTAAAATGCAAAGAGATAATAAGACATTAGACCAAATTTATGATTTATTTGCTCTTCGAATTTTGGTAAATTCTGTAAAGGACTGTTACGCTGCATTAGGAGTAGTACATGATTTGTATAACCCTATGCCAGGAAGATTTAAAGATTATATTGCAGTGCCAAAACCAAATATGTATCAATCTATTCATACAACATTGTTAGGACCAAAAGGTACGCCTTTTGAAGTACAAATTCGTACCTGGGATATGCATAGAGTAGCAGAATTTGGTATTGCAGCTCACTGGGCATACAAAGAAGCAAATAAGAATACAAAATCAAATGTTACGGTTACAGAAGATAAATTAGCATGGATTAGAGAAAGCTTAGAATGGCAAAAAGATATGCAAGACCCAGAAGAATTTATGAAAACATTAAAGACAGAATTATTTGAAGATGAGGTATATGTTTTTACACCAAAAGGAGATATAAAAGTATTACCAGCTGGAAGCACGCCAATTGACTTTGCCTATAATATTCATGCAGAAATTGGACATAGAATGACAGGTTGTAAAATTAATAATAAGATGATGCCAATTGTAACTCCATTAAACAACGGAGATATTGTAGAAGTCATAACTTCAGATAATTCAAAAGGTCCAAGTAGAGATTGGCTAAAGTTTGTAAAAAGTTCTTCTGCTAAAACGAAAATCCAACAATGGTTTAAAAAGGCTCAAAGGGCTGAAAATATTGAAAAAGGAAAAGATATTATTGAAAAAGAAGTTAAAAAGATAGGAATGTCTCACAGTGATTTATTTAAGCCAGATTGGGTACAAATTGCATTAGAACGATACAAATTTAATTCTATTGAAGATATGTATGCTAGTGTTGGATTTGGAGCAATTTCACCTGTAAAGATTATTTCTCGACTACTAGAAGAATACAAAAAAGAACATAAAGAAGAAGATATAGAAAGAAAAATTGAAGAATTAAAGAAAGTAAAAACAGAAACAAAGCCTTCTAAAGCTGGAGTGGTAGTAAAAGGAATTGATAATTGCCTAGTGAAGCTTTCTAAATGTTGTAACCCTGTGCCAGGAGATAATATTATTGGATATATTACAAAGGGAAGGGGAGTAACTATTCATAGAACCGATTGTTCTAATATCAATGATTTACTTTCAGATGAAAATAGAATTATTGATGTTTATTGGTATAATGACCCAAAAGCGTCTTATAATGTAGATATAGAAGTATATGCAAATGATAGAACAGGATTACTAATGGATATTATTCAAGCAATTGGTCAAACAAAAGCAAAATTGATGGCAGTAAATGCTAAAGCTAACAAAGAAAGAATAGCAATTACTGAAGTTAGTGTTGAGGTGGAAAATGTAGAAGAATTAAACCAAGTTTTAAAAGCACTAAGAAAAGTAGATAGTGTTTATGAAGTGAAAAGAAGAAAATAAAGGGAAGAAGGAAGAACAAATGATATTAAAAAGAATCATATTAAATTGTGGAGAAGGAGACCCAACTAATTGCTACATTGTTGCTGATGAAAAAAGCAAAGAGGCTTTTATTATAGACCCAGGAGGAGAACCAGAAAAAGTAATAGACATGATTTCTATTTTAAAAGTAAATGTAAAGTATATTATATTAACACATTGCCATGGTGACCATATTGCAGGTGTAAGAGAAGTAAAAGATAAAGTAGGAGGAAAAATATTAATTCATAGAATGGATGCAGAAGGATTATGTAACGAAAACCTTAGTTTAACTTATTATATAGGTTTACAGAATCCTGATATGGAACCAGATAGTATTTTAGATGATGATGATAAAATTCATTTAGGAGATATTGAATTTGATATTCTACACACACCTGGTCATACTAAAGGTGGAATTTGTATATACTGTCCAGAACAGAAAATGATTTTTACAGGGGATACTTTATTTAGAGGAACATGGGGAAGGACAGATTTACCAACAGGAAGTTTTGAAGATATTATTCACTCAATTACAAATAGAATTATGGTATTACCTGAAGATACTATTATCTATCCTGGACATGGTAAATCAACTATTGTAAAAGAGGAAGAAAGAATTTATTTGGATTTAAAAGCAAGAGAATAAATTTTATTATCATATTTTATATTTCTTATGAATAAATATTAAAAGAGGAGTATAAATTATGATAAATGTGGCAGTAATTCATGTAAAAGATTTATCTAAATATCTAGTAAAGATAGGAATAATATTTATAATATTATTCTTACTTACTAGATTTTTAAATTTTGAAAAAATGAAAGAAAAAGGAGTTGAACTTAAAACTTTTTTCTCAAATCATTCATATAGTTACTGCTTAGATTCTACTCTGCCAAGTATAGCAAATCATATTGAAGAAAATAAGGAAAAGGAAAAAATGAACTTAAGTAAAACACTATTAGGTGTTGAATTTAAAGTACTAGATCAAATTATTCAAACAACAGATTTAGAAATTAATATAGAAGAATTGACACCAGATGATACAGAGGAATTAGTAAGAACAGAAGTAGCAACTGATGTAACAACAGAAGTTGTAACTGAAAATAATATTGCTACAAGTTATACAGATTCTTATGGCTCAGTAGAAATTAAAAATCAAACAGATTATGGACTAACAGAAGAGATTTTAACACCTAATATTGATATCAATAAAAGAAATGTATTGATTTTTCACACTCATACATGTGAAAGCTATACAAGCAGTGAGGCATATCCTTATGAACCAACAGGAAATTACCGTACAACAGATTTAAACTATACAGTAGCAAGAGTAGGTACAGAATTAGAAAATAATTTAAAAAATTATGGATTTCAAGTAATTCATGACATGACATATCATGATCATCCAGCATATTCCGGCTCATATAATCGCTCTTTAGAAACAGTGCAAAATATTTTAAGTCAGAATCAAGGATACGATATTGTATTTGATTTACATAGGGATGCAGTGGGAAGCGGAAGTGAATATGGACCAAAAGTAAAAATAGGAGAAGAATACGCCGCACAAATTATGTTTGTAATTGGTACAAATGCAGGAGGGCTAGAACATCCTAACTGGCAACAAAACTTAAAATTTGCTATTAAAGTACAAGAAAAAGCAAATGAATTATATCCAGGACTGTTTCGACCAATTTTATTAACGGAATCCAGATATAACCAGCATGTCGCAAAAGCGGCCAATATTATTGAGGTAGGTGCAACAGGGAATACTTTGGAAGAATGCTTAAATAGTATGAAATACTTAGCAAAAATAATGAATGAAATATAAATAGAAAATTAGACATTTTTTTCACATTATTCTTGAATTTTAATAAGATATCATATAAAATAAAATGCAATAAAATTAAGAAAGGAATGTGATAAAAATGTCCAATATTAAAGTGGATTTTCAATATAGTGGAATTTCTGAAAAAGAAATAATGAAATATAAAGATAAAGTATTAGAAATACATAATAAAATGAATGAACTAGCTAATAATGAAGATGAATTCTTAGGTTGGCTAGAACTACCAACAAACTATAATAAAGTAGAATTTGCTAAAATAAAAAGATGTGCTAAAAAAATAAAAGATAACAGTGATATACTAATTGTAATTGGAATTGGTGGTTCCTATTTAGGGGCAAAAGCAGTAATAGAAGCTTTAAGCCATAGTTTTCATTTAATGTTAAAAAAGGAAAAGAGAAAGAACCCAATAGTTTTATTTGCAGGTAACAATATAAGTTCAGATTATTTAACAGATTTGCTAGAAATCATAGATGGAAAAGATTTCTCAATTAATGTGATTTCAAAATCTGGGACTACTACAGAGCCAGCCATTGCTTTTCGTATTTTTAGAGAACTTCTAGAAGCAAAATATGGAATAGAAGAAGCTCGAAATAGAATTTATGTAACGACAGATAGCTCAAAAGGAGCGTTAAAGAACTTAGCTGATGAAGAAGGATATGAAACTTTTATTATTCCAGATAATATTGGAGGTAGATATTCTGTATTAACACCAGTAGGATTATTACCAATTGCTGTTGCAGGATTTAATATTGATAAATTAATGGAAGGCGCAAGAATTGCACAAGAAAAATATGCAGATAGTAATTTAAAATATAATGATTGTTATAAATTTGCAGTTACAAGAAATATTCTATATAAATTATATAAGAATATAGAAATATTAGTGAATTATGAACCTAAGTTACACTATTTCTCTGAATGGTGGAAACAGTTATTTGGAGAAAGTGAGGGAAAAGACCAAAAAGGAATATTCCCAGCGAGTGTTGACTTTACAACAGATTTACACTCTATGGGACAATATATTCAACAAGGAAGAAGAAACTTATTTGAGACAGTATTAAATATTGAAAAAGTTGATTCTGAGATTAAAATTAAATTTGATGAAGATAATATTGATGGACTAAATTTCTTAGAAGGAAGAACTTTGGACTACGTAAATAAAAAGGCAATGCAGGGAACAATTGAAGCACATGTAACAGGAGATGTTCCAAACATTGTTATTAATATGGAAAAATTAGATGAAGCAACTTTAGGACATTTAATATATTTCTTTGAAAAAACATGTGCAATGTCAGGATTTATCTTAGAAATTAATCCGTTCAATCAACCAGGGGTAGAAGAATACAAGAAAAATATGTTTAGGCTTTTAGGAAAACCTGGATATTAATAGGTTACTGTCTTTGAAGACCAAAAGAAATCCTAAATTTGGGTCGGTCAAGACCGACCACTACGAAGAAATTACTAAAAAAAATAATGAATAATGAAAAATGAATAGTGAATAATGAATAAATAATCTTTACATTTTGGGGTCAAGACCGACCCCTACAAAAAATTATTTATCATTCATTATTAATTATTCACTATTCATTAAATGTATATGTGTAGGGGTCGCCGACTTCGGCGACCCGCACTTCGAAGAAATTGCTAAAAATGTAGGAGCTGGTCTTGACCAGCCCAAAACAATGAACTATACTCTAATATTTATAGTTTTATTTCTCCACTTACTAATTTATTATAACATTGATTACAAACAGGAATATAGATATCATCTCCACCTACAAGAATATCTCCTGTTTTTTCTATTTTACAATAACTATAAGTAGCATTTTCACTTTTACAAACTTCACAAATAGATGTCATCATTTGAATATTATCTGCACAGCATAAAATATCGCCCATTTTACCAAAAGGTTTCTTTTCTGTTGTAAGGTTCAATCCAGCAATAAAAAATTTCTTCCCTTTACTTTCTAATTCCTGAATAGCTTTTATATCTCCTTGTAAAAATTGAAATTCATCAATTAAATATACATCTGCATCAAATTTTTTTATTTCATCTATATTTTCTATATTTACAGCAGAAATTTCGTTACCATTTCTATCTACCAAATGATTATCTGAAAAGCGATTATCCATTAAAGGCTTAAAAACCAAAACTTTTTTACCAGCAATTTTTTGCCTATTGGCTTCATCAATTATTTTTTGTGTTTTACCACATCTCATTGGACCAGAAAATACATTTATATTACCCATTTTACTACATTTATGCCATAGACACAGGCATTTTTCCTCCTATTTTTATATATTAAAAACCTAAATTAGTATAGCATATATAAAAATAAAAAACTATAATTTTTATAAATTTTTGTAGCCAGATATCAAAGAAATTTATTTAAATAGAATTGACAAATTTTTGTTTCTATAGTATGATATAAAAGATGTTGATAAGGACAAGTAAAATAAAGGTTACCAAAAGAGAGGATTAGTGATACGCTGAAAGCTAATCTTGGCAAACATATTTGAAAATACTACCTTGGAGTCATCTAGTGCAAAGCTAGACGGGTGGAATACGTTATATTCTAAAATGAAGTGAAAAATTAGGGTGGAACCGTGTATATAAAGCACCCCTAGTAAGTGGTAAGCTTATTGGGAGTGCTTTTTTAATTTATAGGAAATTGCATTTCCTATAAGGTCTAGCAAAGCTAGATTTGGCCACATTCAACCAAATTTTAAATAAGAGAAGGGATGATGTAAAATGAAAAAAGGCATGAAAACTTTAGGAGTAATTATTTTATTTGTAACAATACTATTAAGTCTTACAGCTTGTAACCAAGAAACTGCTGAACCTAAAAATGCTACAGAAGAGCCAGAAATCAATAATGTAACAGAACCAGTAATAGAAGAAGAAGAGATTACTATTAAAAATGGGCAATATAACATGGAAGTTACAGAAGAGGATATTTCCTTGGTAGACGAAGATATTTATATTGAAATTAGAGATAATCAATTAACATTAGTAGATGGATTTGCAGCGATGACACAAATCGGAACATTCGAAATAAAAGATAACAAATTAGTTGGTACATATCATACAATTGAATATTTTGACCAAAGTACAGCTGAGATGACAACCAAAAGTATTAATGATACACTCGAATTTGAAATAGTAAATGAAAATACTTTAAAAGATAATATTGGATTTGCTCTATCCTTAGATAAAACGTTATATAAAGATAAAGTTTATAGGTTTGCAAATGAATTTTAATAAATGTACTTTTGATGAAAGGAAGAAAAAAGTATGATAATATCAATAGGAAGTAGAAGTATACCTAAAACAATTGCCATTATGAGAGCTTTTTCTAAATACCCAGAATTATGGATTGAAAATGGAGATAGTATAGAATATAGAGTTATGCCAAAAGAAATTCGAAATGATAGCAAAAAGGGGAAAGAAAAAGATGAATTATCAGGAGTTAGTTGCAATCCTCTGTCATTAAATGAAACTATAATAGGAGCAAAAAATAGAGCAAAAAAAGCTTATGAACAAATTGAAAAAGAGAATGATTCCTTAAAATTTGGTGTTGGAATAGAAGCAGGAATGTATCCTGTAGAAGAAGCAAGCACACAATATATGGATTGCAGTATTTGCTCAATATATGATGGAAAAGAATTTTATATAGGGTTCAGTCCATCATTTGAGTATCCACAAATTGTGGTAGATAGAACTTTAGCAGGAGAAGAAATTGGTTTTATGACAGATGTTTTTGGTAATACTGCTAAAGGAAGAAAAGGAGCAATAGGAGTTCTGACTAATGGGAGAGTTTATAGAGACGAATTAGAAGAATATGCTGTAATCATGGCACTTACTAAAATAGTTTCTAAAAATATATATGAATAAAAAAGGAAGGATGATAAATATGTTTAAAATAAAATTAGATGGTGGAAAAACGATGGAAGTAGAGGAAAAAACATTTTGGCACACATCTTCTCATATTTTAGCCCAAGCAGTAAAAAGATTGTATCCAGATATAAAATTAACAATTGGTCCAGCTATCGAAAATGGGTTTTACTATGATTTTGATACCGAAGAACCTTTTACACCAGAAATGCTTGAAAACTTAGAAAACGAAATGAAAAAAATTGTAAAAGAAGATTACAAAATAGAAAGGTTTACATTGCCAAGAAAAGAAGCAATTGCTTTCATGGAAGAAAAAAATGAGCCATATAAAGTAGAACTAATAGAAGAATTACCGGAAGGAGAAGAAATTTCTTTTTATCGTCAAGGAGAATTTACAGATTTGTGCGCAGGCCCTCATATACCAAGTACAGGAGCAGTAAAAGCATTTAAATTATTATCATCATCTGGGGCATATTGGAGAGGTAATGAAAAAAATAAAATGCTTCAAAGAATTTATGGAATATCTTTTCCAAAAGCCAATGAATTGGAAGAATATCTAAATATGTTAGAAGAAGCTAAAAAGAGAGATCATAAAAAGCTTGGCAAAGAACTAGAGTTATTTATGATAGCACCAGAAGGACCAGGATTTCCATTTTTCTTACCAAAAGGAATGGCACTAAGAAATGTATTAGAAGATTTTTGGAGAAAAATACATGTGAAAAATGGATATCAAGAAATTAAAACACCAATGATGTTAAATGAGGAATTATGGCATAGATCAGGTCACTGGGAACATTATAAAGAAAATATGTATACAACTAAAATTGATGATATAGATTTTGCTTTAAAACCAATGAACTGTCCAGGAGGAATGTTAGTATATAAAAATAAAATGCATTCTTACAAAGAACTTCCTATTAGAATGGGAGAATTAGGATTAGTACATAGACATGAAAAATCTGGAGAATTAAATGGATTATTTAGAGTAAGATGCTTTACACAAGATGATGCACACATATTCTGCTTGCCAGAACAAATTGAATCTGAAATTATTAATTTAATGCATTTAATAAGTGAAGTATATAGTTTATTTGGTTTTACTTATACAGTTGAATTATCTACTAGACCAGAAGATTCTATGGGGTCAGATGAAGATTGGAATTTGGCAGAAGGTGCATTGAAAAAAGCTCTTGAAAAAGAAAACATGGCATATAAAATAAATGAAGGAGATGGAGCTTTTTATGGACCTAAAATAGATTTTCATATTAAAGATTGCTTGGGACGTGAATGGCAATGTGGAACGATTCAGTTAGATTTCCAAATGCCAGAAAGATTTGATTTACACTATATTGGCGAAGATGGTGAAAAACACAGACCTGTTATGCTACATAGAGTTATTTTCGGAAGTATTGAAAGATTCATAGGTATTTTAATTGAACATTTTGCAGCAGCTTTCCCAACTTGGTTAGCACCGGTACAAGTAAAAATTTTACCAATTGCTGAATCACATCTAGAATATGCTAATCAATTGAAAAAACAATTATTGGAAGAAGAAATTAGAGTAGAAGTAGATGAAAGAAATGAAAAAATTGGATATAAAATTCGTGAAGCACAACTACAAAAAATTCCATATATGTTAGTAATAGGAGATAAAGAAGTAGAAGCTAATAAAGTTGGAGTTCGTTCAAGAAAAGAAGGAGATCAGGGAGCTATTTCAATAACAGATTTTATCAATAAGATTAAAACAGAAATTGAAAATTTTGTAAAATAAGATAGTGTAAAGTAACTTATGAAAAAATATGTAGGGGCGATTTTAATCGCCCGTTCTTCGAAGAAATTACTTAAAACAAAGATATTATGTGGGGAATTTATATGGAAGATAATAGAATTGATAAGATAAACTATTATTTAGATATTGCAGAAACTGTAGCAGAAAGAGGTACATGTTTAAGAAAAAATTATGGTTGTATTATCGTAAAGAATGATGAAATTATTGCAACTGGTTATAGTGGAGCACCAAGGGGAAGAAAAAATTGTAATGATTTGGGATACTGTACGAAAAAGAAATTTTTTCCAGATGTAAGACATGCTGGCTATGATGCTTGCCGTTCTGTTCATGCGGAGCAAAATGCAATGTTAAGTGCCAGTAGAAGAGACATGATTGGGGCAACAATGTATCTAGTAGGAAAAAGAAAAGATACGGAAGAATATGAAGAAGATGCTAATTGTTGCCAAATGTGTAGAAAGCTCATTATTAATTCCGGGATTGATAAGGTGATTATTCGCAAGCAAAGTAAAAAGGAATATCAACTAATTCATGTATCAGAATGGATTGGACAAGATGATTTATTAGAAGGAAAAATTACATATTAAAATTTAGAAGCCATGCACTTTCTGATTAAAAAATTCATATACTTTGGTATAGGTTTTTAATCGGAGGTGCATTTATGTTAGCCCTTTCTCTCACAGGATTTTTAGCTTTTTTAAAGTCAGCAATTTTTGTTGTTGGATATATTTCTAATAATAATTTGTTTCCAGAACCGCTAAGTGTAGATGAAGAAGCAGAATGCTTGAAAAAATATCAGGCAGGGGATGAAGAAGCTAGAAATATACTAATAGAAAGAAATTTAAGATTAGTAGCTCATATTGCAAAAAAATACAGCAATTCTAATGTTGCTAATGATGATTTGATTTCTATTGGGACAATAGGTTTAATCAAAGGAATTAACAGTTTTTCTCAAGAAAAGGGAGTACGTCTTGCTACTTATGTATCTAGATGTATTGATAATGAAATATTAATGTATTTAAGGAGTTCTAAGAAAATAAACAATGAAGTGTATTTAAATGAGCCAATTGGGAAAGATAAAGATGATAATGAAATTACATTAATGGATGTCTTAGAAAACAATGAAAGAAATGTGGAAGATGAAATTGATTTAAAAATGAAAATTAAAAATTTATATGGAAAAATGAAAAAAGTACTGAAATTAAGAGAAAAAACAATTATTGAATTAAGATTTGGATTAGATGGTAATAAACCCAAAACACAAAATCAAATAGCGGAGATGATGGGAATTAGCAGAAGTTATGTTTCTAGGATTGAAACAAAAGCTATTGGAAAATTAGCAAAAGAAATGAGAGAAACAGATTGCCTTGCAATTGCACAGAAACATAGGTAACTTTAACCTTGTTGCTCCGGAAAAATCTAGCGATTTTTCCTATGCAATAAGAAAAAAATACTTATTCTGAGATAAGTATTTTCCTACAAAATATATATTTATTATAGCATAGATTTCTAAAAAGAGCAAATTATATTAAAATGAGATTTTGATATAAAAACATGAGAAAAAGAAAGATAAATGAATGTAATAACAAGTTTTGAATTTTTATTCTGATTGTATTCATAGCCTACCTATGGTACTATTAATACAACAAATAAATAAATTGTATATAATTTCCCTGCGTAGTGCGTTTAGACTGGAATTTTAGAACCAACAAATTTTAAAAGGGAGCCTAATCTCGGAATATGGCGTGTATGCTTACCATAGAGTAAGAAACCCAGGAGTATTCTGGACGGCACCCACCTGTGAGAGCAGGTCCTTAAAATTTCATTCATCTTACGGCTAAGGCGGGGCTTTTATTATTTAATGAATAATGAAGAATGAATAGTGAATAATAAATAATACACAAAAATATAATGCACATGAAAATTATTAATTATTCACTATTCACTAAATGTACATGAGTGTAGGGTGTCGCCGCCTTCGGCGACCCGTTCTTCAAAGAAATTACTTAAAAATTACACCCACTATTTAAAAAGTGGATATAATTAAATAAAAGAACACGACAGCTCCCTTATTTAAGCGAACCAAGAAAATATCTCTTTATAGTATTTTTATTATAAAGAGATATTTTTTGTTATTTTAAAATAGATAAAAACATAAAAATACTTTATAAGACAAAAGAAATATGATAAAATATAAAAAATAAATTAGAAAGGGAAAGTTTTTGAAAATAATAGAATTATTAAATCATGGTAAAATATTTTTAAAAGATGTTGATGAAGGGAGTTTTAAAGCTAAAATATTATTAGAACATATTTTAAAGGTAAAGAGAGAATATATTATTGCACATTGTGAAGACATTGTTTCTAATGAACAAGTTACTTTATATCAAGCCAAACTGGAGGAAATAAAAAAGGGAAAACCAATTCAATATATTACACATTACCAAGAATTTATGAAATTAGATTTTTATGTAGATGAAAATGTATTGATACCACAACCAGATACAGAAATATTAGTTGAAAAAGTTATTGAAATATTAAAAAATAAGAAAAATACCTGTAGCGTATTAGATATGTGTACAGGATGTGGTGCAATTGGAATTTCTATAGCTAAATATATTCCAAAAGCAGATGTATATGTATCTGATATTAGTAAATCAGCTTTACAAATAGCAAAGAAAAATGCTCTTAAAAATGGAGTTGAAAATATACACTTTATTTTATCAGATCGATTTAAAAGTATTTATAAAAAAGATTTTGATATTATTGTTTCTAATCCTCCTTATATTGAAACAGATATGATAAAGGATTTACCAACGGAGGTAAAAAATGAACCACACTTAGCCTTAGATGGTGGAAGTGATGGCTTGGATTTTTATAGAACTTTATCAAATCAATCTATTTCTTATTTAAAATCAAACGGATATTTATGCTTAGAAATAGGATATCAACAAAAAGAAGAAGTTAGTAAACTTTTAAAAAATTATTTTAAAAATATTAAAATTTTCCAAGATTATGGTGGAAGAGATCGAGTTGTAATAAGTGAGGTGAAGTAATTGTCATTTTCATCAGAAGTAAAAGAAGAAATTTTAAATCAAAAAGTTTGGAATATAAAAAGTAATCTTCCTGAAGAAGAACAACTAAAAAGGGTATATGTGCGTGAGGCCTTTTTAAAAGGTGGTTCTGTGAATGATCCTAATAAAGACTATCATCTGGAAATAGCCTGTGATACAAGAAAAAAAGTGCTAGAATTAAATGAGATTTTAAATACTTTTTCCATTAAATCTAAAATTATTAAAAGAGAGAAAAAATATATTTTATATTTAAAAGAAGGAGAAGAAATTTCTAAATTTCTTGCTTTTATTGGTGCAAATCAAGCAGTCATTAGGTTTGAAGAAATAAGAGTTGTAAAAGAAACGAGAAATGACATTAATCGAAAAGTAAATTGTGAAACAGCTAATATTAACAAAGTTGTAAATGCTGCTGTAACACAAATTGAAAATATAAAGTATATACAAAAAAGGCATAAATTTAATCAATTGACAGAGCCATTAAAAGAAATAGCACAATTAAGATTAGAAAATCCAGAGAGTAGCCTAGAAGAATTGGGAAAAATGCTGGAGCCTCCTATTAGTAAGTCTGGGGTAAATCATAGAATGAAAAAAATAGAAGAATTCGCAAAGGAGTTAAAAAAATAAAATGAAAGATATAGGACTTTACATACACATACCTTTTTGCAAAAAAAAATGCAATTATTGTGATTTTGTTTCGTTTGCAAAATCAGAGGAAAAGATAGAGGAATATATTAATTGCTTAATATGTGAAATAAAAGAGGTAGCAGAAAATGTAAAATTTCAGTTTCAACAAAAAAAAGGGGATTTGGTAAATGTTAGGAGTATTTATATAGGGGGAGGAACTCCATCTTATATAGATAGTAAATATATAAAGCAAATATTAAATACCATTCGTAATTCTTACGACTTTGTAATGGCTGGATTAATAGATAAGCAAGAACAATTTCCTGAAATTACAATTGAAATAAATCCTGGGACAGTAACAGAAGAAAAATTAAAGGATTATAAATACTCTGGAGTGAATCGTATTAGCATAGGAATGCAAGCAACACAGAATAGGCTCTTAACACAATTAGGTAGAATACATTCTTATCAAGAGTTTGAAACAACGTATCTATTAGCCAGAAAAATAGGTTTTAATAATATAAATATTGATTTTATGATAGGTTTGCCAAACCAAACAATAGAAGATATAAAGGAAAGTTTGCAAAAAATTAAGAAATTAAATCCAGAGCATGTCTCTGTTTATTCTTTAATTGTTGAAGAGAATACTATTCTATCAAAACAAATTGAAGAGGGAACCTTGGAATTGCCAGAAGAAAACAAAGAAAGAGAAATGTATTGGACTGTAAAGAACTTTTTGGAAGAAAACGGTTACAATCATTATGAAATTTCTAATTTTGCAAAACCAAATAGAGAATCAAGGCATAATATGGATTGCTGGAATCAAAAAGAATATTTTGGCTTTGGGGTTGCAGCACATTCTTATGTAGACAATGTTAGATTCTCAAATATAACAGATTTAAACTCTTATATTGAAAATTATAAACATAATGAACCAGAAAAAAATTTCGTATTTCATGAAAAAGAAAATTATTTAGATACTATGAAAGAATATCTTCTACTGGGGTTTCGAAAAATAAAAGGAGTTTCTAAAAAAGATTTTGAAAATAAATTTCAATTACCAATTGAGAGTATATTTAAATTAGAATTAGAAGAATTAAAAGAAAAAGGTCTTATTTTAGAAAATGAAGATACGTATTATTTAAGTGATAAAGGAATTGATTTTGCAAATTTGGTATTTGAAAAATTTGTATAATAAATAAGGAGTTATCCAATTATTAAGGAATCCTTAACAGCATATCTTTTTTAATAAAATATTGCTTATTCTTTTATTTCATGTTATACTTTTTCTAGTTTTAAATAAAAAAAAGGAGAAATAAAAATGCAAGAATTCATGTTAAGTATCATAAATCAATTTGGATATTTGGGGGTATTTCTTTTAATTGCTATTGAAAACATTTTTCCACCAATTCCGTCTGAGGTTGTACTTTTATTTAGCGGATTTATGACAACTTATACAGAACTTAATGTAGTAATTATGATTATAGCATCAACACTTGGCTCTCTAGTTGGAGCAATTGTTTTGTATTACGTTGGAAAAATATTAAATAAGGAAAGACTAAAGAAAATTGTATCTGGGAAAATAGGAAAAATTTTAAGGTTAAAAAATGAGGATATTGAGAAAGCAGATAAGTGGTTTGACACCAAAGGGAATAAAACAGTTTTCTTTTGTAGGTTCATACCAATTGTTAGAAGTTTAATATCTATTCCAGCTGGTATGAGCGAAATGCCAATGCTAAAATTTTTAATTTATACTATTGTAGGTTCTGCTATTTGGAATACTGTTTTAATTATTGCAGGAAATATGGTTGGTGAAAATTGGGTTAATATTTTGAATATTTTTGAACAATATTCTCATATTACACTTATTGTATTAATTTTAATTTTTATTATTGGTTGTACAATTTTTTATGTAAATAAAAGTAAGAAATCTAAAAAAAATGAAAATAAAAATGATGGACAAGATTAATTCTCTAGATTTTATGTAAAGATTGTGATATAATAATTTCACAATCCAAGTAAGACCTCAATTAATAATTTAAGGGAGGAAAAGAACATGAAAGTAGTTTTCAATGGAAGCAATGGCATAGGATATCGGACTAGTTCACCTAACAGACTGGTAGTTGGACACACATATACAGTAGCTGACATTCGAGATTTCGGCATTTACAAGCATTACATTTTTGAGGAAGTAGAGGGAGAATTTGAAACAAGTTGGTTTTCCGTGCTCAAGTATGTAGGACTTGCTTTTTCTAAAGAACCACCTAAGCTTAATACTCTATATGAGTGTAGTGTAGCTCCGGAAATGAACAAAATCACGATTATTCCAAGAAGAATTTTCCCAATCGGAATTGATACTTACTATGTTGAAGTTGGCGTCAGAGCAGACTATGTTATACAGATTTCCAAGTAACACTTTCAGAAAAAAGGTTACCCAGAACATATGGGTGGCCTTTTTCTATTGCATAGGAAAAAATCGTCAGATTTTTCCGAAGCAACAAGGTTAAGTTGCATATAATTGTAGTTGACAAAAAGGATGGAATATAATACAATAATAAAGGAGTAAGCCAGATAGTCGCGGCTATAATCGTAAGAGAATAGATGAGGAAAGTCCGGGCTCCACAGAGCAATGGTGCTGGGTAACTCCCAGTAAGGGTAACCTTAAGGAAAGTGCAACAGAAAATAACCGCCAGGCTAATGTTATCATTAACCTGGTAAGGATGAAAAGGCGAGGTAAGAGCTCACCAGTAATATGGTGACATATTAGCTGTGTAAACCCCACTTGGAGCAACACCTTTAAAAGAGAAGATAAATGCTGCTCGCAGACTTCTTGGTAGGTGGCTTGAGGTATATAGAAATATATATCCTAGATAAATGACTATCTAATACAGAACCCGGCTTATAGACTTACTTTAAAGATAAAAACAACAACTTTACTTGAAATAATCAATTTCCTAGTAAAGTTGTTGTTTTATTATTTATAATTATTTTCTTCATATCTTCTGGAATAGGGCATGTAATGGAAAATTTTTGTTTTGTGATGGGATGAATAAAGGAAACAAAATAACTATGTAATGCTTGTCTATCAATAAGATTACTTTCTTCTCCATATAAAGTATCTCCTAAAATAGGATGTCCAATATATTTACTATGTACACGAATTTGATGAGTTCTTCCTGTTTCCAAAAAGAATTTAACAAAACTGTTATTATTTATATATTGTATTAATTCGAAATGTGTAATTGCATTTTCACCAGAAGGAGATACGATTCTTTCAATAATACTTCCTTCTTTTCTTGCAATAGGAGCGTCAATAGTACCTTTAGAATCAGTCAGTTTCCCAGTTAAAATGGCAAGATATTCTTTTTGAAATGCCTTATTTTTCATTTGCCTAATTAAGCTTTCTTGTATATACTCATTTTTGGCAAATATTACAATCCCGGAAGTATTTTTATCAAGTCGATTCACAAGATGAATTCTAATTGATGAATTTTTAGAATCATAATAATAACGTACACCATTTGCCAAACTATTTTCATAATGTAAATTAGATGGGTGTACTGCCATTTTAGGTGGCTTGTTAATAATCAAAAAAGATTCATCTTCATAAAGAATATCCAAATTCATTTTTGTAGGAACAATATTTGGCGTTCCTTCATAAAAATCAATTTGGATTCGAATAATATCTCCTGCTTGTACTTTTTTATCTAAATACATGGGGGAGTTATTTAATAAAATTCTTTGGTTCCTTTTGAGTTTAGCTGTAAGTTTCTGAGAAATTAAAAATTCTTCTTTTACAACATTTCTAATGGTCTGATATGAATCATTTTCTTTTACAATATATTCTAAAATCATAAATATCCTTTGGTGCGAGTAATGGGACTTGAACCCATACGCAAAATTGCACACGCCCCTCAAACGTGCCTGTCTGCCAATTCCAGCATACTCGCTTATAAAAATAATTATATAAGTATTATACGATTTCTTCAAAAGAAAATCAACTTTTTTTTCTGAAAAAATATTGTACTTTCTAAGAAAAGACTATATAATAATACCATACTAAAGTAAGTATGGGAGGATTATTTATGTCATTTATCGATGAAATGAAAACAAAAGCAAAAGCAGATAAAAAAACAATTGTACTACCAGAAGGTACAGACATTAGAGTGATTAAAGCTGCATTTGTTGTAGAAAATGAAGCTTTTGCTCATGTAATTTTATTAGGAGAAAAAGATGAAATAAAAAAAGTAGCAAATGAAAATGGAATAGACATTTCAAGTTTAGAAATTATTTCTCCAGCTCAATCAGAAAAAAAAGAAGAATATGCAAATGCTTTTTATGAATTAAGAAAGGCAAAAGGTATGACAGTAGAAAAAGCAAGAGAATTAATGTTAGATGAAACACATTTTGGTATGATGATGTTAAAATTGAATGAAGTAGACGGATTAGTTTCTGGAGCAGCTCATTCTACTGCTAATACTTTAAGACCAGCTTTACAAATTGTAAAAACAGCTCCTGATACAAAACTAGTTTCTACATTTTTTGTAATGTGCGTACCTGATTGCGAGTATGGAGAAAATGGAACATTTGTATTTTCAGATTGTGGGTTAAATGAGAATCCTGATAGCGAAGCTTTATCTGAAATTGCAATATCATCTAGTAAAAGCTTTGAACAATTGGTTGGGAAAACTCCAAAAGTGGCTATGCTATCTTATTCAACATATGGAAGCGCAAATTCTGAATTAACAGAAAAAGTTGTAAATGCAACAAAATTAGTAAAAGAAAAGGCACCAATGCTTGCAGTTGACGGAGAATTACAATTAGATGCCGCAATTGTAAAAGAGGTTGCAAAATCAAAAGCGCCAAACAGTAAAGTGGCAGGAGAGGCAAATACATTAATTTTTCCAGATTTAAATGCAGGAAATATTGGTTATAAATTGGTACAAAGATTAGCAAAAGCAGAGAGTTATGGACCATTATGCCAGGGTATTGCAAAACCTGTAAATGATTTATCTAGAGGATGTTCTGCAGAAGATATTGTTGGAGTAATTGCAATAACTGCCGTACAGGCACAAAATTCAAAATAATAGGAGGATTTATGAAAATATTAGTTGTAAATTGTGGAAGTTCTTCTGTTAAATATCAATTAATGGATATGACAGATGAAAGTGTTTTAGCGAAAGGAAATTATGAAAGAATTGGAATGGAAGGCTCTTTTTTAACACATAAGGTAAATGGTGAAAAATACAAGTATGAAAAAGATGCCCCAACACATGAAGATGCGATTAATTTTATTATGGAACAGTTAACAAGTAAGGAACATGGAGTAATTCAAAGTTTAAATGAAATTGATGCTATTGGCCATCGTATTGTTCATGGTGGAGAAAAGTTTACCAAGTCTGTTATTGTAGATGAAGAAGTAATAAAAGGTATAGAAGATGCCATTACATTTGCTCCTCTACACAATCCTGGGCATTTACAAGGGATTCGTGCATGTCAAAAAGAATTACCAGGGAAACCAAATGTAACTGTATTTGATACTGCTTTTCATCAAACAATGCCAAAAGAACATTATATTTATCCAATACCATATGAGTACTACGAAAAATATGGTGTTAGAAAATATGGTGCACATGGTACATCTCATAAATATGTTTCTAGAAGAATTGCTGAATTATTAAATAAGCCAGTAGAAGATTTAAAGATTATTAACTGCCATTTGGGGCAAGGTGCTAGTATTTGTGCTATTCAAAATGGAAAATGTGTAGATACTAGTATGGGGCTTACTCCATTAGGTGGAATTGCAATGGGAAGTCGTTCTGGAGATTTAGACCCTTCTGTTGTAACATATATTATGGAAAAAGAAAACATAAGTCCTGCAGAAATGAATAGCATTTTGAATAAAAAATCTGGTTTGCTTGGAATGTCTAAAATATCTGCAGATAATAGAGATGTTCTCGAAGCAGCCAATAATGGAGATGAAAATGCAAAACTAGCATTAAAAACTTATTGTTATATTATTGCACAATATATTGGTAAATATGCTGTAACTATGAATGGAGTGGATGTAATTACTTTTGCTGGCGGTGTTGGGGAAAGAGGACCAGATGAAAGAAAAGAAATTTGTAGTTATTTAGGATTCATGGGAGTAGAACTAGATTTAGAAGCAAACAAAGTAAAAGCAGAAGAAAAAGAAATTTCTAAACCAGATACTAAAGTAAAAGTTTGGATTGTTCCAACCGAAGAGGAATTAATGATTGCTAGAGAAACAATGGATTTAATTAAATAAATGATATGGAGGATACTCATGAAAATATTAGTGTTAAACTGTGGTAGCTCATCTTTAAAATATCAACTTATTGATATGAAAACAGAAACAGTCCTAGCGAAAGGGAACTATGAACGTATTGGGGAAAAAGAAGCGTTTTTAACACACAAGGTAAATGGTGAAAAATATGTAATAAAAGAAGGAGTTTCAAATCATACAGAAGCTTTAAAAACAATTTTGGAGCAATTAATGCATTCAGAATATGGTGTTATAAAAACTTTAGATGAAATTGGTGCATGTGGTCACCGAATTGTACACGGCGGTGAAATTTTTAATGGCTCAGTTTTAATTGATGACAAAGTTGTTTCACAAATTCAAGAATGTGGTGAATTAGCACCATTACACAATCCAGCAGCAGTACTTCGGAATTAATGCTTGTAGAAAGGAAATGCCTGATATTAAAATGGTAGCTACTTTCGATACAGCTTTCCATCAAACAATGCCAATAGAAAATTATTTATATCCAATCCCATATGAATACTATACAAAATATAAAGTACGTAAATATGGTGCACATGGCACATCACACCAATATGTATCTAAAAGGGCTTGTGAACTATTAGGAAAAGATATTAAAAATTTGAAGATTGTAACATGTCATTTGGGGCAAGGCGCTAGTATTTGTGCTATTAAAGATGGAAAATCTTATGATACTAGTATGGGACTTACTCCATTAGGTGGAATCCCAATGGTAACAAGATCAGGAGATTTAGACCCTTCTGTTGTAACTTATATGATGGGAAAAGAAAAATTATCTCCAGACCAAGCAAATACGATTTTAAATAAAAAATCAGGTTTAGCAGCAATGTGTGGTCTTGTTCCAGATTTTAGAGAAATTGAAGCAATATCAAATGAAAATGAAATGGCAAATGTAGCTATTCAAAAATTTAATAGTTCTATTGCACAATATATCGCTAGATATGCAGCAGAAATGAACGGATTAGATTTACTTGTATTTACAGGAGGAATTGGCGAAAATCAAATTACGGTAAGAAAGGAAATTTGCAAACATTTAGAGTTTATGGGTGTCAAGTTAGATGTAGAAAGAAATAATGTAAAGTCAGAAGAAAAAGAGATTTCTGATTCAAGTTCAAAAGTAAAAATCTTTATTATTCCAACTGATGAGGAAATGGTAATTGCGAGAGATACTTTACAGTTAGTGAGTTTAAAATAAGAATTACGAAGCACATGTATAATAATGTAAAATACATGTGTTTTTCTTTTAAACAAGAACCTCAATTTACATAACGACATAAAATATACTATAATCTTAATGGGAGGTCTTGGCTTGGAACTAGAAAATAAAAATATTGTTTTTGCATTAACTGGGTGCTTTTATCATATTTTTAATATGTTAGAAACTATGGAACAAATAAAAAAATTGGGAGGAAATATCATTCCTGTTATGTCTTTTAATGCTTTTCACCTAAATACCAAATTGGGAAATGGAGAAGTCTTTACAAGGAGAATAGAAGAAATAACAAATAAAAAGATAATCTGTTCCATACAAGAAGCAGAAGAGCTAGGTCTGCATAACAGTATGGATATTCTGGTTATTGCACCTTCCTCTCGGGAATACTATTGCAAAATTAGCAAATGGTATAACAGATACGCCGGTTTTAATGGCAGCTAAATCTACCTTACGTAACAGTCATAATGTTGTAATTGGAATTGCTACAAATGATGCTTTAAGTACAAATGCTGCAAATATAGGAAAACTATTGAATTACAAAAATATTTTTTTTGTTCCTTTCAGGCAAGATAATCCAATTACCAAACCCAATTCGTTAGTTTTTAGTTATGTTCATTTAATTGATACTATTTGTTATGCGTTAGACAACCAACAAATACAACCATTGTTACTATAAGTGGATTCGTCATAGATAACTTAAACTGTAATAATCAATTTTTCCAATCAGAAAGTGGGTTATTTTCTACAGCAGATCGTATTTGTTCATTGTCTACATGAGTATAAATTTCTGTAGTAGAAATACTTTCATGTCCCAAAAGTTCCTGCAATGCACGAATATCTACATTTCCATATTTGTACATTAGAGTAGCAGCCGTATGTCTTAACTTGTGTGTTGAATATTTTGTGATGTCTAGTCCAGCTTTTTTAAGTTCATTTTTAACAACATTTTGAACAGTTCTATTACTAATTCTTTCTCTTCTTTCACTTAAAAATAAGGCATCTTTAGAGGCAGGCTTAATTTTATCATGTGGTCTTACCTTAAGATATTCATTTATACTATTCATACAAGCTTTATTTAAATAAATGGTTCTTTCTTTATTTCCTTTTCCGATAACCGTTAATTTTTCTTCACTAAAATCAATTGATTTTAAATTAATTCCCACAAGCTCTGATAAACGCATACCACAATTTAAAAACAAAGTGATAATTGCATAATCTCTTTCTTTATTTCTATTATCTTCACTATAAGTTACTTTCAATAATTTCTGACTATCTTCTAGAGAAAGATATTTAGGTAATCTTTTCCCAATTTTCGGCATTTCTAAATTTTGAGCAGGGTTTACTTCTAATAGATTTGCTTTTTGTGTCAAATATTTAAAAAAAGCTTTAATTGCTGAAGTTTTTCTTGCTCTTGTTGCAGGCATAGCTTTATGTTCATTGGCTAAGTATCCCAAGAAAGAATATATGTCATTTAATGTTACTTTTTTTAAAAATGCAATATCTATATCACTTATCGTTATTTGCTCAAAATCAGTTTCTGAAGTGGCATGAAAATGTATCTTTAAAAATTTAAGAAAAGTATTTAGATCATAATTGTATTCTTTAAGGGTATTTGGAGATTTATTTAATACATTCATATTATAATCTAAAAAAGAATTTAAAATTTCAGGATTTTCTTCTCTATCTATCATAATTTAAGCTCCTTTTTAAAAATCATCTTAAATTTAATTTATTATATCAAATAAATTGAAAGATTGGAAGAATACTGCTATAATTATATTAGATAATAAGAAATTGTTAAAAAATATAAAGGGTAGGAGAATGAATTATGGCTTTTATGGGTAGAGGTAGTGCTCCTTCTAGGAGAGGTAATAAAACAGGTGGCTCAAGTCGTGGACATCATAGGGGACACTGGTATCATAGAAGATTTTATTACTATGTTCCACCTAGTTATATATTAATTGAGATGATTGTATTTTGTATTATTTTCATAATAGGATTAATTACTTTTTTTGCTACATATAAATTTCAAATCATTGACCCAATAGAAAGTACGAAAAATGATTTTATAAATGCTTACTTATTAGTAATAGGATTATTATCGATAATTGCTTTAATAATTAACTTTTTTTCAAAGAGCAAAGGCATGATAATAACAGGATTGATAATCATTTTTGTAATTTCTCTACTGGCTATGTTTCTATTTTTTGGAATCAAAATGAATATGGATGCAACCTATACAAAAGAAAAATTTCAACAAATTTATACAGAACTAAATGGAAATAATAAAACAGATAATTTAAAAATAGATGTAAGTACAACGAAAATAACTCTAAAAACAGAAGAGGAATTTTATATTGATCAATGTTTGAAATTATATAATATTTTTAATGCTAAATTTTATGTCATATTAGGAATTCACCTTTTATTAAATCTTTTATTAATTTATCAAATATTAAAGATTTCAAAAATTCAAGAGAAAAAAGATAAATTACGTAAAGATGATTTAATATTATATGATGAAGAACAGAATGTTAAAATATAGGAGGTTTTATAAAATGCCAGATGAAGAAAAAGAATTTATAAAGAAGATTAATATTGACAAAGCAAAAAATAAAACCATTGTACCTATATTATTGATCATTATAAGTTTGTTAACTTATGTTTTGCCTCTTATATACGGCGAATTTGATTTTGGTATCTTTTTTGAAGTTATCTCATTTTTTTTCTTGCTTTTGTCAAGAAGCTATATGACAAAATATGATGTAGATAGATCAAAAAGATATGTTATATGTTCAATGCTAGCAATAGGTTGGCTTTTAGTATATGATATTATTTTTTTAATTTCATCTATTCAAGATATTGTTGATTTTGCTTTTTTAGGATTTGGTTATGTTTTTTTTGAAATACTTTCATTATTATATTTAGCTAGTTTATTTCGTGTAAATAAAGCTTTATCTAAAGCCGATAATCCAATAAAGTATAAAGAAAGTACAGATTGGTTTTACGAAAAGCAGGAAAAAAATGAACATGAGAGTAATAGTAAAGAATAAATTTCTGAAAAACTTTATATTTTAAAAGACGGTTGATATGGAAAGAGGTATTAATAAAATTTAATTGTAGGAGGTTTGAATATAATGAAAAATAAAGGAAATCTAAAAATTTTAGTTTCCGTTTTTACAATAATTTTAATATTTTTAATTGCAGGATTTTACTTTGGACAAGATATTATTTTTAATAAATTATCTGAAACCAATTCCAGTGAAAATCTTAATGAAAATACATTGGTAAATGTAAAAAACGAATTTGTTAATACAGTTGCTAATGAAGACGATATAAGTTCAGATATTTTTGAAGCATACTATGATGAAGCAGAAAATTTGTTAAATACTATGACATTGGAGGAAAAAGTAGGTCAAATGTTTTTAGTTAGATATCCAGAAAGTGGTGTAATTAATGAAATAATTAATTATTTGCCAGGTGGATATATTTTATTTAGTAGAGATTTTGAAAATGAAACAAAAGAATCAATTCTAGATGAGTTAACTGAATGTCAAAATTCAAGTAAAATAAAAATGATTTTTGGAGTGGATGAAGAAGGTGGAACCGTTGTTAGAGTTAGTAGTCATAAAGCATTTAGAGATTCAAAATTCAAGTCACCACAAGAAATATGGAAAGAAGGACAATTACCAGCTATTTTGGAAGATTCTAAAGAAAAATCATTTTTATTAAAAAGTATTGGACTAAATATGAATTTAACACCAGTCGCAGATGTGCCTACAGATACTTCATCTTTTATTTATAAAAGGTCTTATGGGAGAGGAACAGAAAAGACGGCAATATATGTATCTGAATTAATTAAAAGAATGAATGAAGATAATATGATATCTGTAATGAAACATTTTCCTGGATATGGAGATAATGTAGATACTCACACAGGAATTGCAATAGACGAAAGACCATATTCTACATTTGAAAATAATGATTTTTTACCATTTGAAAGTGGAATAGAAGCAGATGGCCCAGCTATTTTAGTAAACCATAATATCGTGAATTGTATGGATAGCAATTTACCTGCCTCTTTATCAAAAAATGTACATGATATATTAAGAAATGAATTAGAATTTACAGGAATTATAATGACAGATGATTTGGCAATGGATGCAGTAAAATCATATGTAGAAAATGGTGAAGCAGCTGTACAAACTGTTCTTGCTGGTAATGATATGATTATTACATCGGATTTTGAAACACATAGAGAAGAAGTACTAGATGCTATAGAAACTGGAGAAATTTCAGAGGATATCATAAATACAGCTGTAAAACGTATTCTTGCATGTAAATGTGCATATAATATTATTTAAATTTCAGAAAAAGAAAAGATGATACTTTTGTATAAAAGATAGAATTATTCTATCTTTTTTCGTTTATCCGTAAATAATACCTCTTATCAACTAAATGCCGTTTTTATTTTAAAAGTAATATAGTTTATTGTCTACAAAATAAAGCAAATATGGAGAAATAGGCACTTTAAGAATTTTTAGAAAAATTCATATAAAATTATATAATAAGTTCTTATATATTACTTCTATTCCTTTTTTGCACAAAACTTTGATAATACAAGCCAAAAAAATTATACATATTTTTAAAACATGTATAATTTTTTAATTTTTTTATACATATTTATTGAAAATGCATAAAAAATGTGATATTTTATATATATGGAGGTAAAAGTATGAAATTGGAAATGTTACCATACAAAAATGTTAATTTAAAAACAGATAAAATTTTAGAACAATTAACTTTATCATCAAGAGCATTAGCAGAATTAAAAGGATATTCAAATACAATTCCGAATATGCATATTTTAATAAATGCTGTAATTATTAATGAGGCAAAAGATAGCAGTGCTATCGAAAATATCGTTACAACTCATGATGACATTTATAAAGTGCTAACAGAAAGTGGATATAAGGAAGAAAATGCAAAAGAAGTTGTAGATTATAGAAATGCTATTTGGCTTGGATATGAAGAAATAAAAAAAGATGCTTATATAAATACAAATACTATTGTTAAAATTCAGGGAAACATTGAACATAATAATGCAGGAATTAGAAAATTACCAGGCACAGAATTAAAAAATTCAATTACTGGAGAAACAATATA
>CALXRW010000018.1 GCA_944390965.1 uncultured Clostridia bacterium | reverse complement strand
TATTGCTTTTAAACTGCATTTAATCGTACAAATTGCTTTTACTTTACAGAATTGCTTTTAACTTTTCACTTGACGTTGAATTTTTTTATATAAATTATCTATTACCATTTGTATCTCTTTTTTCTGATTGTTACTTCAATGTTTCTACATTGAGCCTTGAGGATTTTATTGGAAAATATAATTCAATGAGATGAATGCATGAGATTTTTCATTTTGAAAGGAAAAAACGATTTTTCTTTTCAACAAGGGAAGAGGTTTGTAGAAATCTCCACAAACCTCTTTTGGTCGTTACTTCTTGCGGTCAAAGATTTTAATCTGGAATCCCCTTTCCTCATACCTTCTAAAGGCACGTTCTTCCTCTCGTGTTGAGTAGGCTAGAGCGGATGGGAAACACCAAATTTCCTTCTCCTCCTCCTTTGCCAACGAGTACCCATTGTAATGGCAAAAGTTCTCTAAGTCATCGTCTTCTTTCAACCATATCCTGGTTACTCCACTAGGGGTAATAAAAGTGAATTCCCGTCTGCCTTCCATTTGTAACACCCTCCTATTATTTTCTTCCTTGCATTGGCAAGGTTGTATATTTATTATACCTCTTTATTTGCATTATGTCAATTTTTTCTAAAAGCTCCTTTCCTCTTGTTCTTTTTGTCTTCTCATTTGTTCCATAGCCTGTATGACTCCCTTTAGTCTCTGACCTTTTCCTACATAGTCTGCAACACTTTTCACTTTTTCATTTGCATTTTCTGGACAAATTACTTTTCCATTTGGTAAATCTTTTACAAATTGCATGGCATCATAATCATTTACTCCATCTCCTATATAAAAGCAATTAATAATATCATACTTCTCTTTCAGTAATTCATACCATGGTTTCACAAATAAATATTTGCTTGCTCTTTCTCCTTTGCTTGATAAAGGGACAATTCTGGCATCTTTATAGCTTTCTCCATTTTCCACATAACATGCTGCACTTTCTACTTCTTGTAAATTTTTATGATGCTGTCTATTGAATTTTTCTATATTGAAATTCATTCTATCTTTTACCTGTATCATATCTTGCATATTAACCGGTGATACTAAATTTAAAGATATTTTGCTGTTAGTCATTTCTTCTATTTTAGAAAATTGGATTAAAAATTCTATAAAATCCATTTCATCTAAATGAAATGTTCCATCCTCTACAAGTGTGCCTTCTAAATCCATAAAAAATATGGTCTTTCGTTTCATTTTTTCAACTTTCCTCCTTTTATAGTAACTTTTCTAGCTCTTTTATCTTATCTCTTAGTTCAGCTGCTTTTTCAAATTCCATATTTTCAGCATGTTTTAACATTTCTGTTGTTAGTTTATTTATAATATCTTCTACACTTTCCTCTTTTCCAATTTGATATTCTGTTTCTAAATCTGTTACCATAGTAGCTTTTATTACATCTCTAATTGATTTTTGTATGGTTTTTGGTTTGATTCCATGTTTTTCATTATATTCCATTTGTATTCTTCTTCTTCTATTCGTTTCTGTAATAGCTTTTTCCATGCTCTCTGTCAATTCATCTGCATACATAATTACTTTTCCATCTACATTTCTAGCAGCACGACCTATAGTTTGTATTAATGATCTTTCAGAACGTAAAAATCCTTCTTTATCTGCATCTAAAATAGCAACCAAAGATACTTCAGGCAAGTCTAATCCTTCTCTTAATAGGTTAATTCCTACTAAAACATCAAATTCTCCTAACCTTAAGTCTCGTATAATTTCCATTCTTTCAAGTGCCTTTGTATCAGAATGCATATACCTTACTTTAATATCAATTCCCTGCAAGTATTTTGTTAAATCTTCTGCCATCTTTTTGGTTAATGTTGTTACTAATACTCTTTCTTGTTTTTCTGTTCTTATTTTTATTTGTTCAATTAAATTGTCTATCTGGTTTTCTACTGGTCTTACTTCTATTTGTGGGTCTAATAGTCCTGTAGGTCTAATAATTTGTTCTACTGTTTGCTCAGAATGCTGTTTTTCATATTCTGCTGGTGTTGCACTAACAAAAACACATTGGTTGATTCTCTCCTCAAATTCAGGAAATTTTAATGGTCTATTATCATAAGCAGATGGCAATCTAAAACCATAGTTTACCAAAGAGTCTTTTCTTGCTTTGTCCCCATTATACATTGCTCTTACTTGAGGAATTGTTGCATGAGATTCATCAATTAATAGTAAAAAATCTTTGGGGAAATAATCAAATAAAGTAAATGGAGGACTTCCAGGTTTTCTTCCACTAATATGTCTTGAATAGTTTTCTATTCCCTGGCAAAAACCTGTTTCTTTTAACATTTCCATGTCAAAATTAGTCCTTTCTTCTATTCTTTGCGCTTCAATTAATTTATTTTGCGATTTAAAATATTGTATTCTTTCTTCTAGTTCCTCTTCTATTGTTTCTATTGCTCTATCTCTTTTTACATCTGTTGTAACATAGTGAGAATTAGGAAATATCATAACATGTTCTCTTAATCCAATGGTTTTTCCTGTTAAAGGATTAATTTCTGATATTTTTTCAATTTCATTTCCCCAAAATTCAACTCTAATGGCTTTTTCACTCATATCTGATGGATAAATCTCTACAATATCTCCTTTTGCTCTAAATGTTCCCCTCTTAAAATCAATTTCACTTCTCGTATATTGCATTTTTACTAGTTTTTTTAGTACTTCATCTCTTTCTTTTTGCATTCCAGGTCTTAAGGAAACAATTAGGTTTTCATAATCAATAGGGTCTCCTAATCCATAAATACAAGAAACTGATGCAATAACAATAACATCCCTTGTTTCAAAGAGGGCTGCCGTTGCAGAGTGACGCAATTTATCTATTTCATCATTAATAGATGCATCTTTTTCAATATAGGTATCTGATCCTGGAATATAGGCTTCTGGTTGATAATAATCATAATATGAAACAAAATACTCCACGTTGTTCTCTGGGAAGAATTCTTTGAACTCTGAATAGAGTTGTCCAGCTAAAGTTTTGTTATGTGCAAGCACTAATGTTGGTTTCTGTACTTGCTCAATAATATTGGCCATGGTAAAAGTTTTACCAGAGCCAGTAACACCAAGTAGAGTTTGAAATTTTTTTCCTTCTTTTATTCCTTTACTTAATTTTTCAATTGCCTGCGGTTGATCACCAGTAGGCTTATAATCTGATACTAATTTGAACATATGAATTCTCCTATCGAAGTTTAGTATTTTGGACTTTTAATTTATAAATTATAACATAACACCCTATAAAAAACAAGATAGCCAAATAGCTACCTTGTTTTTATTTATAGGAAATTGCATTTCCTATAAAGTAAAAAATATAGATGCACAGAAAAATTGCTTTGCAATTTTTCGCGTCGACAAATCTTATACGCTTCTTGCTAGACTTTAAATTAATGTAACAAATATTAAAGGTCTAGTGAAGCTAGATTTGTCCTAGAGTTTTAATTTGTAATAGCAATTTTATTTCCTTGAAGGTCTTTGTAATAATATTGGTCACGATAGCCTTGTTTTTCCCAGTGTACTTTTACAGCGTTGTTAGTTACACCTTCAAAAGTTTCATCTTCTCCTGCTGCTAAAACAACATTATTATCTTTATCTATTACAGTTGTAATATCATTATCTGTTACAATAAAATAATTTCCTTCTTGCAAGTTTTCTGTTACAATTTTTCTTGGTTCTCCATTATCATCTGGTTGAAATGCTGCATTATCGTTTACTTTTTGTGGTTCAAATAATTTGTTTCCGTTTCTATCAATTACTGTATAATAAGGTGTTCCTCCTTGATTTGAAAATGTAACTAAGGCATAACCATCCTCTGTATATTGAGGTTTATTTGTTACCATCCAAAATTCATTAGATAAATCTTTTGTTTGCCCTGTCTGTAAATTAAAGATAGCACAAAGCGTTCTAGCTCTCTCATTTCCTTCTTCGTTTCTATAAATATAAGATGTTACTTCAAATGCCATTCCATTAGCATGTTCTCTACCATAAACAATTTCTTCCTCTGTATATGGTGATTGAATTCTTTTTACATTTCCTTTATCATCAAATACTTTCAAATACCAAATTTCATAATTATCATTGTCTTCTTCAACTGAATAGCCATCTTTAAATTCCTTTGTAACTCTTTCTGGATAAGTCACAATTGATTTTGTTTCTAGATTAAAAAATTCTGTATTATCATCATCTATTACCAACATATTGTCACCAAAAGTTCTAATTTTATTTACATATTCTTCACTTGGTTCTACAAGATATTTATTTTCTGTCAAGCTGTAAATTCCTGTTACTGTATTAGATGAATTATAGGTATCACTTTGTTCTGTGGTAATAATGCAACCATTTTCTACTAGTTCTACATCTTCATATTCATAATCTCCATAGGTAAATACTACATTTCCTCTTGTATCTACAATATTTGTTTTTTTGTTTTCTTCATCTCTTATTTGCATATAACCGTCTATATACGTTGAGTTTCCTTCATAAGTTGACAAAATTTTAAAATTTCTGTCTATTACATAATGTGTTCCAACAAAATTACTTGTATGAGTAACAACAGCAATATCTCCATCAAAATCTTCTGCTCTATCAATTTCAATAGCCTCTTTTATTTCTTCTTGTTCTGTTATCTGCGGTTGTTTGTTTGCTTCTTTCTTTCTAATAAATCCACATCCAGATAGACTAACTAGCATTATCATTCCTACTAAAACTAAAATAATTTTTACTACTTTTGTTTTCATTTTTCTCCCCCTTAAAATATCTTTGTTTTAAGTAATTTCTTCGAAGAACGGGCGATTAAAATCGCCCCTACATTTTTTCATAAATTACTTTACACCATCAAAATTTTTGTGTTAAGTAATTTTTTTGAAGGACGAGCAATTAAAATCGCCTCTTTTTTTCATAAATTACTTTACACTATCTTTTTTACTTTTTATATTATATCATGCTTTTTCAAATATTGGTACTTTCTTTTGATTATTTTTTTCCTTTTTCGACAATAGCTTTTGTAATTTCTTTAATCCTCTCCTATAAATTGCTCTAAATCTTTTATTTTGATATTTGTATTATCTTTTCCCAAGTCATACATTTCTTGTACTTTTTGAATATTCTTTTCTATTCTCCCTATTTGAATTGTTTTTGTTGGTCTTATCACAAAAATTTCTTTTTTATTTTCATAATTTATTATATTTTCTACTGTTTGATTATATTGCAAGTAACGATTATGAATCGTTTCAATTAATTTAGGATATTTTCTATATATAATTTTATATGGTAACATATTAACTGGTTTTTTCCTATATTCTATTGGTCTAGTTTGAACTACAATAATTTTATGCCCTCCCAATTGTTTTGCTTTTTCTACTGGTATACTATCTGCGATTCCACCATCTAAGTATTTTTTCCCATTAATTTCAATTATCTTAGATACTAATGGCATAGAGCCAGAAGCCCTTAAATATTCCATATCTTTTTCTAAATCTTTTATAGGAATATATTCTGCTTCACCAGTTTCTATATTGGTCACTGTAACATAAAATTCTGTTTTTGATTTTCGAAATGTTTCAAAATCAAAAACATCTAATTCATAAACTAGCTTATTAAAACAGAAATCTTTATTCATAATTTCTCCTGTTTTAAGCAAAGAATAAAATCCCATATAATTTTTATTTTTTAAATATTTTTTATTATATCTAATGGCTCTTCCTGGTTGATTGGAAAGATAATTTACCCCAAATAAAGCTCCTGCTGATACTCCAATAATAACATCTATTTTTATTTTGTTTTCCATGAGTGTATCTAAAACTCCTGCTGTATAGATACCTCTCATTCCTCCACCTTCTAAAACTAAGACTGTTTTCATTTTTTCTCCTTATTTTTTGCTTTAAGTAATTTCATCGAAGAACGGGCAATTAAAATCACTCTACATTTACTTTACACTATCTCTTCTACTGTCTTTTCAATTAATTGATATACTTCTGGATATTTTTTTTGTAAATTAATTATTTTAAATGTTTTTGCATCTGCCCATGCTAATGTTGTTTTTCCAATATTTATTAATTGATTTTCTTGATTATAAATATCATATTCTAATATAAATTTTACTGGTGTTAATTTTATAATTTTCGTTCTTACTTCTACTTCTTGATTATAATATGCAGGTCTTTTATATTCACAACTTAGTTCAATTAATGGAGTCATAACACCATTTTTTTCCACTTCATCATAACGAAATCCTATTTCATTAAAAAATTCTGTTCTAGCCTGTTCATACCATATAGCATATACAGAGTGGTGAATAATTCCCATTTGATCTGTTTCTGCATATCTTGGTACTATTTTTGTTGTTACAATCATTCTTTTTTCCTCTCTTCTTTTATATTACAATAACTGGTACTTCCATTTCTTCTTTTGTTAATCCACAATGTGTTGATTTTTTCACTGGTTTCCCATCAGCTAAAAATGTTTCTATTTTTATCATACTGCCGGAAATAGACAATGCAATATAATTTCCCAAAAATTCTTCTATTTTAGGATGCTTTTCTCCCAATCCTAAGAAGTTTTTATTTAAAAATTCATCTGTTGTCATTAACCAGAATTCGTCTTTAAATTTTTCATTAAATCTTTTTTCAAATTCTTCTTTTCTGTTTTCTTTAACCCAAAATCCAATTACTCTTGATTCTAAAGATATTGGCATATACAAGCATTCTAAAATTTCTGGGTAATCTAGTAATGTATAAGATTTTTCAATGTCCTTATGTCCGTGATCTGCCGATATAATAACAATTGTATCTTCTCCTAAATTTTGACACATCGTTTTTATTTTATTTTCAGTTTCTATTACAAAGTGTTTTGCTTCTTCTGATTTTGTTCCATACTTGTGTAATAAACCATCTGGATTATCTGAATAGGCGAAAATAAACTTTTCTCCTGAAAGTTCACAGAGTCTTTCTATATTTTCTATCATTTCCTCTACATTATCAGCTCGAATACTTCTTTTTGATCTTTTATCCGAATAGGTAGGAACAATTTCATAGGCTTTTACATTTTTTGAAGCGTTTTCAATCTTTTCGAAAATAGGTATATAATTTACTACACTTTGAAACACATTTATTTTTGCTTTAGATATATCTTCTTTTAAATAAGATTCTTTATGTGATAGCATATCAATTGCTCTTCCATATTCTTTAAAATATTGTGACCATGCAATCCATCCTGTTTCATAGGGAGGTTTTCCTGAATAATATGTTGTTAGTGCTGCTGTCGTTGTAGATGGGTACACCGATGTAATACAATCTATTTGATGCTCCGAAAAAAATCCACTTTTTGATGTTGCATTTAAGATGTGTTCCCCCATTCCGTCTAATACTATAAATACTACGTTTTTATATCTTTTTTCTAATTTTTTATCTAGACTTTCCAAAGAGGCATGTTTTGTTTCCACATGATAATATTTTAATATAGATGTAATGGTATTTAAAATACAATGTTGATAATTTGGTAAAATAATTTCTTTTCTCATTTTTCCTCCCATCTTTCTTAAAATAGAAATTTATTTTTTATTATAATATATTCTTAATGATTTTGCAATCACAAAAATTTAAAAGAGGTACCTACTTAGGACACCTCTTTTAGAACTCTGCTAGCGTATCACTCCCACTCTTGAGGGAAATCTTCTCTCCTTTCATATCCTTCTACAAAAGCTCTTGTTCTTTCCCTTATTCTGGTAGACACTTCTCCCTTTTTCAGGAATTCATACAGTCTATAAAGCTGAGCTTTCACATTTTCTGTAAACTCCACATTTCTCCAATTGTATTGTCCTGGAGCTAATCCCATTTCCTCTGCCATAACTTGCCGTGGAAATTGCCGTTGTACATACACCTCTGGATTCATAGCTATCATTAATCTTCCATCACTACCTTCCTGATAAGAAAAGTAGTGAACATCTCTTGCAACCGAAATATCTTCAATTGGATGCATTTGCACCATTTCTAGATATTTCTTGTCAAGCTTAAAATCAACTACTACATGCGTATGAGCATGTACAATTGATTTTTTGTGGGAACTCTTCCCAGTTGGACCTGAACCGTGTTCAAAAAACACAACACTTTTTTCCATACCATATGTTCCTTTGAGTATACTTTCAACATCAAGGCATACTTGGATATACTCTGTCATATATCCCTTGGAAAATTGAGCTACAGAAAGGATATGTTCCTTTGGGACAATCATTAGATAACCAGGTTTAATTGCTCCTAGTTCACTCGTAACATAGAAATTACGAGATTCATAAATAATGCAATCCACTTCCTTATCAACCAACTCGTTATACGATGCCAGCGAAACTAGCATTCCTTTCAGATTTGCTAATTCGCATAATATACATCTTTCCTTCGATGTATCATAAACATGTCCTGTTTTAAATTCCCCACATTCAAAACCATTCTCATGACAGAAAGTGATGAATTCTTCTACATTCCGTTCGCCAAATTTCTTAACTTCGATTGCATAGGAAGGAAGATTTCCTTCTATTTGCTTCTTCATGCAACATGGCGTTTTGTTGTTCCTCCATATTTCTTCACATTGGCTTATGGAATTGATCCTGGCAATTGCTTCAAATCTCACCATAAAATTAATCACTTTCTCCGTTGCAACCAGCAGTACCTGTCTCTTTGTAATCATGATGTCAACCTCCTTATTGCTTTGAGACATTGTTCTAACATTAATTTCTAATATTTTAATTATAGCACGGAGTCTATATTATGTCAATTTGCAATTTTACTTCTAATTGAAATCTTTTATCAATTTTTATTTTTTTTAGTTTTTCTATAGACTTTTCTTAGTATTTTGTGTATGATTATATATATAATATTGATGAGGAGGTTCACTTATGAAAAAGGTGTATCAAATAGTTTTAGTAATTGGATTATTATTCTTTTTGTTTTGTTTTAATCCTATTTTAGCAACCAACAATATAAATACAAATTTATCTAATAATGTCAATTCTAACACGGCATCATCAAATGAAACAAATACCAATGTAGCTAACAATAATGCTTTAGCAAATGAAAATAATACTAATGTTGCAAATAGCTTAACAGATGGTGGAGAGTATAATACTTTATCTCCTACAGTTAATAATCCTTCTTCTAACATTAGTCAAGTTTCATCTGCTTCTGATAGCACTTTAAGTTTATCTGATATTCTTAGTATTGTAGTTATTGTTGTTGGTGTTTTACTTATTTTACTTGCGATTGCTATCTTAATTCGTTTAAAAGGTTAATTTTAGATTTTCTTGACAAAATTGCTTATTTTTAGCAATTTTGTCTTTTTTTGTCCGTATATTTTATTTAGAAAAATAAATACTAATAATAGTTCATATTTTAAGGAGGTAATTATGCAAAAGAAATTTTTACTTTTTACTTTCCTTGTATTAGCTTTATTATTTGTTCATACTTTTGTCTTTGCAGATAATAATTTAGGTGATGAATTAAAAGACTCTATGAATAAAGCAGGTGATGCAGTAGAAAATGTTAAAAATGCTGTAACAGAAACTACTGATAATTTAATGAATAAAGATAATTCTGATACAATGGGAGATAGAAATAATGGATATACGACAGTTAGGACAGCAAATGATACTGCCTTTGGAATGTCCGAGACTACATGGGTTTGGTTAGTTCTAGGAGTAGTTGCTCTTGTAGTTATATTGCTTAGTTGGTATTATATGTCTGAAAGTAATAGAACAGCTCGTAAGCATGACCATGAATAATTTCTTTATTCTAAGACTTAAAAATGTTGAATTTGCAAGTTGCAAGGTCAACATTTTTTTGTTGAAAATGCAATTCGATAATGTTCTTATATTTTGAAATAAAAGCTCGAACACCCTTCTGTTTCCAAATTACTCCTTGGACCTTGAGAGTTTTATTGAAAAATATAAGCCCACTAGCCTAATGTATATAATTTGCAAAAGGAAAGTGATTTTTTACTATTTAATAGATATATAGCTAATTTTTTAAGATTTTCATAAGTTTTATTAAGATTTTATTTTTTTCCCTGAATTTTTGTTATTCTTATGTTATAATATAGTGAGAAAAGGATGGTATTATATGATAAAATTAATTGCAAAGAATCCAACAGCAAAACATAATTATTTTATAGAAGATACAATTGAAACTGGAATTGTTTTATCTGGTACAGAAATTAAATCTATTCGCAATGGAAAAGTAAATTTAAAAGATAGCTATGCCAGTATTAAAGATGGTGAAGTTTACATTTATCACATGCATATTAGTCCCTATGAGCACGGTAATATTTATAATAAAGACCCTCTACGTGATAGAAAACTTCTCTTGCATGATAGAGAAATTGCAAAATTAATGGGGTTTATTAAGCAAAAAGGATACACTTTAATCCCTGTTTCTCTCTATTTTAAAGGAAATCTTGTAAAGTTAGAACTAGGAATTGGGAAAGGAAAAAAACTTTACGATAAACGCCAAGATATGGCTAAAAAAGATGCCCAAAGAGAAATTGACCGTCAAATGAAAAGCTCAAAACAGAAAGGATAAATTTATGAAAAAAGTAATAAAATGGATTTTAATTGTACTACTGGTTCTTGCTATTGCTGGCATTATTTTTGTTTTTGCACCTGGTTATCAACTATACAAAGACGCCATAAATGAAATTAGTTTAGCTAAAAAAGTGGAATTAGTAAAAGAAGATGAAAATTATATAGGTTTAGATCAAGTGCCTGAACGGTTATCAAAATGCTGTTATTGCTGTAGAAGATCATCGTTTTGAGAAACATGGAGGAATTGATATTATTGGAACATGTAGAGCAATTGTTACTAATATTACTTCTTTTTCACTTGTAGAAGGTGGAAGTACTATTACTCAACAGTTAGCAAGGAATCTCTATTTTACGCAGGAACAATCTCTTACACGCAAAATTGCAGAATTATTAGTTGCTTTTGATTTAGAGAAAAATTATTCCAAAGATCAAATTTTAGAATTATACATAAATACCATTTATTTTGGTGAAGGCTACTATGGTATAAAAGAAGCCTGCGAAGGATATTTTGACAAGGAACCAATGGATATGACTTTTGACGAAATGACCCTACTTGCTGGAATTCCTAATGCACCTAGTGTTTATAGTTTAAATGCCAATCCAGATTTAGCAAAACAAAGACAACAACATGTAATTAATGCAATGAAAGAATATGGATATATAGAATAGAAAAAACAAATAGAAATAAAATTCAATTGCCTTATAAAATACTCTTTTAGCATGGTATATACTTATATTTTGAAATAAAAGCTCGAACAGCCTGCTGCTGCCGGATTACTCCTTGAACCTTGAGAGTTTTATTGAAAAATATAAGTATATACCATGCTATTTGTTGGTTTTATTAAGGAACTTTATTTTTCTTAATTTTACGAAACAAGGGAAAAGCTTCGTTTTCTTATTGTTTCTCTATTTTATCCTTAGGCTATGAAAGGCTCATGTTGATTCCTCTTGCTACAATGCTGGACATATTTAAAATTAGTTCATCAATTTCTTTAGGAGTTACAATAAAGTTATATCCTCCTGGTAATAAGGCTTCTTTTATTTCTTCGTAATTATCTTCGTCTTTTAATTGATTTAAATAATCATTTGATTTAGCTTCTTTTTGTAATTTCTCAATAAATAAGTCTAAACAATCATTTGCAATGACTGCTGCTTCTACTACCGTTGGTATTCCAATGGCAATTACGGGAATTCCCAAGGCATCTTTACTAATTTCTGCCCTTTGATTTCCTACTCCTGCACCTGGTGTTATCCCTGTGTCTGATACTTGTATGGTACTACTGATTCGTTCAATACTTTTTGAAGCTAAACTATCAATTACAATTAATAATTTAGGTTTTACATTGTCTACAATCCCTTTTATAATTTCTGCTGTTTCAATTCCTGTTGTTCCTAAAACACCTGGTGCAATAGCACTTACTGGCCTTGCATTTGGTTCTAAGTATTGTGGTGCATATTTTAATAAATGTCTTGTAATATCAATATCTTTTACTACTTTTGACCCGAAGTGCGTCTGGTGTAACATCTCTATTTCCTAAACCAACTACTAATATATCATCTTCTTTTCCTATATGTGTTTCTATTAATTCTTGTAAAATTCTATTTAAACTTTCTGCTGCTTTTTGAATTTCATCTTCACCTGCGATTTTTACATTTTTTAAGTCAATGGTAATATAATTTCCAATCGGCTTTCCGAATTGCATGAGCTCCCTGTTCATTTAGTATTCTCACTTTTGTTATTTTTATGTTTTCACCTTCTTGTAACTCCTCGGATTCAATTCCAGGTACTTCATTTTCTAGATGATTCGCTTTTTGATAAATTTCTCTTCTTTCAGATGCTAAGTCTGTTCTAAAATTATACATAATAAAAAAACCTCCTTTTATTATTTTTCTTAAAAGGAGATTTTTTATACTATTTACTACAATATTCACATAAAATTGCTTCCAATCCTATATTTAAGTCTATATTTCCATTTTTTGAATTTTTGTCTAATTTTATAAATTCATCCAATAATGTTCTTAATGTTTTTTCTTCAAATAATTCTGCTTGTTTTTTATATTTTGATGTTAGAAATAATTGATTTGGCTTTAAGTTTAAACTTTCCGCTAAATTAGCATTTTCTTTTGTCGCAAGTTTTGTGATATATAATTTTTTGAAATGATTATACAAAGTAATTAATATTTTTTGGACTGGTTCTTTATTTTTTATTAATCCATGCAATACTTCTATCCCTTGTTCTATTTTTTTGTTTCCTAAATTATCTGTTAAGTCAAAAATGATATAATCTATTTGCTTGGTTGTTAATTGTTCTACTGCTTCTTTGGTTATGGTTCCATTTTCCCCTGTATATTCAATTAATTTTCTTAGTTCATTAATTAAATCCTGCATACTCGTTTCAGAAACTTCTACCATATATTTGGCTATATCATCACTTAATTTTACATGATAAGCTTCACTAATTGCTTTTAGCCTTTTTACAATTTGAGGAAGTGTTAATTTTTCGTATTGGCAAACTTTTCCGATTTTTTCTATTGTTTTATATAATTCAATTTTATCAATAGTTTCCTCTACAAATACTAAAATAACTGTTTGTTCTAGCTCATTCATATTTTCTAGTAAATAAGAGTTAATTTTTTCTTGTATTTTTACAAGATTACTATTTTTTTTCTTTGCTTCTTTCTTGAATAAATTTGCATTTTTTACTAAAACCAATTTTTTTTCATATCCAAAAGCAGGAGTTTGTAAATTTGGAATCAATTCATCTAGAGTAGTTTCTTCTATTACAATATAATTAATCCCTTGTAATAATTCTCCAAAATTCTTTTTTATTCTTTTTAATGCTGTTTCTAGTAAAAATGTTTCTTCTCCATATAGCAAATATAGACTATCTAGTTTGCCTGTCTTTAATTCTTTTTCTAAATTTTCAAATGGAATTATCATTTTTTAGCACCTTTTTTATAATTTTTCTGCAAATTTTGATGAGTGGGCATGACATATAGCAATTGCCATACTATCTGTTATATCATCTAATTTGGGTAATTTTTCTACATTTAGTATTGCTTTTACCATTCTTTGCACTTGTATTTTATCTGCTCTCCCATATCCGGCTACTGCCTGTTTTACTTGTAGTGGAGTGTATTCATAAGTAGGTGTTCCTGTCTTACATCCTACAGTAAGTATCGTTCCTCTTGCTTGTGCCACATTAATTGCTGTCTTAGTGTTTTGATTAAAGAAAAGTTCTTCTACTGCCATAGCTTCTGGATGATATTCTTGAATAATCATATTTAAATCATCATAGATTTTGGTAAGCCTTTGTGGAAAAGATACACCTGCTTTTGTAGTAACAGCACCACTTGTAATTAATTGGAACTTGTTTCCTACATAATCAATAATACTATAACCAGTTATAGCAAATCCTGGATCAATCCCTAGTATTCGCATTTTTTGTCCTTTCTAAAAACAACATTTTTATTTTTCTAATAAAATCCTAAAAATTTCTCCTACGCTCCATGCCTGTGCTGGTGCACCTTTTGGAAGATATGGAGTTTTAGAATCATATAATTCTGATATGCTTCCCACCATTCCTTCCTCATAGAATGATTTTTCAAATGTTGTTTTGGTATCTTGTATAAATTTTTTGTATTGTAACTCTATTTTCTTTTTTTCTTCTTTGTTTGTTTCATATTTTAATTTATTTTTTAAGGTATTATAATATAGTCCTAAGAGCCATGGCCATGTAATTCCTTGATGATAGCTCATATCCCTTTTAAATGGATTTCCTTCATAGATTTCCACATAGTTTTCTTCACCTTTTGCCAAAGTTTTTAAGCCATGTTTATTGTATAGCTTTTTTGTAACAGTTTCAAAAATTTCTTTTCCTATTGGTGAGTTTGGCTCAATTACTGGATATGTTAGACTCATACTAAATAACTGATTTGGCCTTATTTTTTTATCTCCAACTACATCATATAAACATTTACGTTTTGGATTATAGAATTCCATTTCAAAAGATATTTTACAGTTTTCAGCCATTTTTTCATATTTTTTAGCTTTTGTTTTTGTTTCAAATCTTTTACATAATTCTTCCATGATTCGCAAACTGTTGTACCATAGGCTATTAATTTCAACTGCTTTTCCGTTTCTTGGGGTAAATGCAAAATCTCCATATTTTGCATCCATCCAAGTATTTTGTGTTTTAGATGTTCCAGAAACAATTAATCCATCTGTATCTAGATATATATTATTATCGTCTAAATCAATTCCTTTTGCATAATTATCAATAATCTTTTTTAGAATCGAATACATATTTTTTTGTATAAAAGCTTCATCATTTGTGTATTTTAAATATTTTTCTATTTGTTCAAATAGAAGCAAAGAACTATCAGCACTATTATATAAAGGTCTATTATCAAATCCAGAATAGCCGGTTCGGAACAAGACCAAATTTAACATCTCTTGTCATGGTTTGTAAAACTTCTTTTGCTATATCAAATCTTTTCGTTACTAATAATAATCCTTCCATTGAAATTAGGGCATCTCTTCCCCAGTCTAAAAACCATGGGTAACCCGCAATTAAAGTGTGTAACCTAAAACTTGGTCTATATACTACAAAGTTATCGGTTGCTATTACAAAATCCTTTATGAGCTGTTGTGGTAATTTATTTTTTTCTGTTTCTACTAATTCCGTTTTTTGAATCAGTTTGTTTAACCTTTTTAATTCGTGATTAATTACTTCTTTTGCTTGTATTTCTTCTATATTTTCTTCTAGTGAACAGATAAAAGTAATTTCTTTTTCTTTTCCTGCTTCTATTTCTATTTCATATCTTCCTGGTACACAATGATTCTCTTCCGGGAAAAATCCTCTTTTTTCTTCTTCTATATAGTACATATTGCGAAAAGCATCCTGGATATGTTCTATATAGCTTCCTTCGGATACATAAGTATAGATAGGAGTTTCCGAATTTCCATCAATAATGATTTTTGCTTTTCTGTCTTTCTTTTCTTGTTTTAAGTTGAATTCGTGGTTGGTATTCATAGTATGAAAGTCTCTAAAATTCATAACAGGAGCTAATGTAAGTTTTATATTGTTTTTAGGGCTATTTATTTTGTAATGGATGCAAACTGAATTTTTTTGTTCTTCCATACAAATTATTTTTTTAATTGTGATATCCTCTATTTTGTAAGTAAAGATAGGAAGAAAGTCTTTTTCAAAGCTCTCCAGATATTGATATCCTTCTGAAATATAATTTTTGCAAATATTGGTATAGAGATTATACTTTTTTTGATTTATTTCTATACTTTCATCAAGTTTTGAGAGTATCAAAAATCTTCTTCCTGGTGGTGTAAGCGGCGCAATTAACAATCCATGATACTTTCTTGTATTTGCTCCACATACGGTACTACTGCTATATCCTCCCATTCCATTGGTAATAATCCATTCTTTTTCTATGGCTGATTTTAAGCTTAAGTCTTTCTTCTCATACTTCATTTGTTTTCCTCCTATTATTTAACTATGCTTTTGTTCTTCTTTCTATTTTTGTTTTTTATTTTCCATTTCTTGTTTTTTTAAGTTTTCTTGCCTAATGGCTTCACTTTGTTGAATGGATTCAATTCTGTCACTATATTTCTCTGCAAATTTACTATATCTTTTTATTCTTTTTGCCTTTTTCTTTTCCTCAATATGTCTTGCTTTTTTCTTATCTTTTATTTTTTTATTATCTATTTTTTTCTGTTCTTTTATTTTAGAGTTTAGTAACATGTATTGCTTATTATTTTTCTCATCTTTAAATTTTAAATCATTACAAATCAATTCCATAATAACGCTGGCAACAGAATCTGGGTCATGTCTTATACTGTCATTTTTGATACAAGATACATCTTTTCTAATTACTTTTATGTTTTTATCATTTACCTTTTCTACACTTTGATCCACAGTATCTGAACCCTTTGCGTTATAGCGTCTAATAAATTCCGGTATAATATCCCCTGTATCACATATGCAATATTCTATAACTCCCTTTCCCGCATGTTCAATAATTGCATTAATATGTTCTCCTACTGTGTAATTATCTGTTTGTCCTGGTTCTGTCATAATGTTACTAATATATACTTTTTTTGCTTTACTTTCCTTTATTGCTTTTGCTACATTTTTTACAATCAAATTAGGAATAATATTTGTATAAAGACTTCCTGGTCCAATAACAATGGCATCTGCATCTTTTATAGCATCAATTACTCCTGGCGCAGGCAATACATTTGATGGACTAATATAAATTCGATTAATTTGTGATATTTTTTCATAAGTTACTTCTGGTATTTTAGATTTTTCCTCTACTACTGTTCCATCTTTTAACTCTGCACAAATTTTCATTTCGTCCAAAGTGACCGGAAGAACTTGTCCAGTTATATTTAATACATGTTTACTTTCTTTTATACTTTCTACAATACTTCCATATATGTCTCTCATTGCTAGCATATAAATATCTCCAAAAGCTAAATCTTTTAGTCTATTGTTGGTAAATTTATGGTTAAAGAGTTTTTCCATATGCTCTTCTGAAGGAGATAAAGCCGCAATACAGCCTTTTACATCCTCTAATGGCGGTAATTCCAATTGTTGTCTTGAAATAGTTGGCCTTGCTCCATAGTCAGATACTGTTACAATTGCTGTAATATTATTGGTATACTTTTTTAGTCCTGCCAATATACTGTCTAATCCAGTTCCTCCACCTATTGCAACTACTTTTGGTCCATTATCATATACATTTTTATTAAAAATTAAAGATTTTACATCTGTTTGGACATCTGTATGGTTATTATCCTCTACCAAAATTTCCAAAGTTCTTTTTTGTAAAAATACAAGACCTAAAACAACGGCAGTAAAACCTATAACAAATATTAATACAATTTTAGCAATTTCTCCAAAAGTTAATGTCTCTAATACAAGCGTTTCTGCGAATCCATAACAAGCTAAGGCAATTCCTACTAAAATTAAGAATATCCATCGTTTAATTTTTGCACCAGATTTAAACCACGCCATGAACCCCTTTGTTTTTCCTCTTCTGTCTTTTGGTTTTTTCTTTTTTTCTTTCATTTTTTTCTCCTCCACCATAATTTTTTAGTAATTTCTTTGAAGAACGGGCGATTAAAATCGCCCCTACAGCATATGCTCATTTTCCCTGTGAATCGGCAAGGATAGCGACCCCTACATATCTTCTGTAAATTAAATAGTTGCAATTTTTCTTTATTTTTCATCTTCCCCTATTATCTTTATTTCTAATTCAATTGTTTTTTTAAATTTTTCTTTTACTTGATTTTTTATGTAGTCAATAAGTTCTAGCATATCTTCTGCTGTAGCATTTCCTATATTTATCAAAAATCCCGCATGCTTTTCTGAGACTTTTGCTCCACCTATTTGGTAACCTTTTAAGCCACATTCATCAATTAATTTTGCAGTAATAAAATCCGCCCCTCTTTTAAATGTGCTGCCCGCACTTGGCATATCAATTGGCTGCTTTTCTACTCTTGCTTTTTTATTTTCTTCCATTTTTTCTTTGATTTCTGTTACATTTCCCTTTTGCAATTTTAAAATAGAACTTATGATAATTCCTTCATTTTGCGTAAAGATACTTTTTCGATACTCAAATTCATGTTCTCTATTTGAGATTGTTTTGACGTTTTCCTTATCATCCAAATATTTAGAAGATAAAACAATATCTTTCATTTCGCACCCATAAGCACCTGCATTCATGGCAATTGCTCCTCCCAATGTTCCTGGTATGCCACAAGCAAATTCCAAGCCGGTAGCAGATTTTTCTAACGCCAATTGGGATAGTTGAATTAAAGGTATACCTGCTCCTGCTTCAAAAATAACACTATCCTCTGTTTCTTCCATTTTCATTTCTTTTATCGCTATTTTTAAAACGGCTCCTCTGATTCCTCCATCTTTTACTAACAGGTTGGAACCATTTCCTATGATATAAAAAGGATAATTTTTTTCTTTTATGGTTCTCAATGTGTGTTTTAGTTGTTCAACAGTTTCTATTTTAATAAATAAATCTGCTTTTCCTCCTATTTTTATAGAAGTATGTTTTGTCATTGGTTCTTGTTTTAAAATATTTTCTTTTGGTAAGAATTTGATTAAATCTTGATAAACTTCTTCCACAAATTCCTCCTTTTTTATTTTACTTAAAATGGATTTTTTATAGGTAAATTATAGAGCGAGTAGAATAACTTGGACTTACATTATTCGGATATGTAATATTTCTAACACTTGCGGAATAATAACTATTACCAAGTGCGCCAAGCGGACTTCCATAATAGGAGCCTCGTATAACTCGATGTATACTAGAATTTGCTTCTATTGTCCATTCTCTAAAATTTCCTTCTAAGTCATATATATTTTTCATTTTATCTAATTCGTTTTGCCCTGATAATGCTCTACTTGTTGTTAAATTTCGGTTATCATGACCTGTTTCAGCTTCTTCTCCAATATACTTAATTACTTGATCATACTGGCATCCCCATATCATCTGCTTGTTTTTATTTAAATCTCTACATACATTATACAGACCATACCACATATTCGTCCCTAAATAATTTCCTTCTTGATTATCATTATTCGCTGATGTTAATACTGTTTTCTCTTTTTTGCTTTCTCCATTTTTCCCTATTTCATAACGACTAATATAAAATCCTTCATTTTCTGCTACACTTGTTGCCATTCTTTTAAAATCATTCTTTAGCTGGGTAAAAAAATTGTTGGCACTTCCTGTTCTATGATAGTTACTGCCTGAGCCATCATATTCTGTTCCATTTCCAATTACCACTGCCGGCTCTCGATAACCACTATTAGCATCATATGTTTGATCTCTTTTGGTAAAATCCATTTCATAAGAATAAACTCCATTACTTTGTTCAATTGCCGTGCCAATATACAATCTTCCTACTAAGTCTGTCGCAGTATCCTCATGTGTTGTGCATTTTAAGGTGTCTTCTTCTAATACCAAATTGCAAACACTACTTCCACTATTACTGCTACACATTACCATAGTATTTATATCTTCTACTGGTATCCATACAAATTGATTCCTTGTTTCCATTGCTTCTTCATGATTTGATTCGGTTACAGGTGCTGTACCTTCATAAATAACTAATCCATCTCCTACTGTATTTTCTCCTGGCACTTGTGATGCAACATAGCCGTTTGGAATAGGAACTTCGGATGCTTCCTGTACAGAACTTCCTTTTAAATATAGAACAATTCCAGTTACTGTTTTCTTTACAGTTTCATTTAAAACTTCTCCTGTACTGTAATCTACAATGTAAGTATCTTCTGATCCTTCTATACCGATGCTTTCTAGTAAAGTTGGTGTTAGTCTATAATATTTTTCACCTATTGGTAAATCTTCTATTTCTTCTCCCTTTTGCATGGTAATTCCCATTTCACTTTCTATAGCATCGATTTCTGATATATTTACAGGTTCTCCTACAATGTATTTTCCATCTTTTGAAACAGTATAAGAATAATATTGTTGAAATACTGCATGTTGAACCATTCCTAATTCGGATTCTAATTTGTCACTACTGGCTTCTCGTATACTTTGTACTCCTGCATATACACCAACTCCAGCCAGGATAATTAATACAATAACCGTAATAACTAAAGAAACTAAAGTAATTCCTTCTTCTCTCATTTTTCTCCTTCTTTCTTTTGTTTTATTTTATTTTTTCTACAGTAGTTCCTTCCTTGGTATCTATTACCTGATAGCCAAGTTCTGCAATTTTATCTCTTAATTCGTCTGAAAGTTTCCAATCTTTATTTTGTCTTGCCTCTTTTCTCTTAGCAAGCAAATCTTTTACTTCTTCACTTATCACAAGATTTTCTTTTTTTTCTGTTAATAAATCTAATGCTAGTACTTTATCAAAATCTTCAATAAGGGGCAATAAATCTCTCGATTTTTTTTCATTTCTGATAGCATTCCATAAAATAGATAATGCTTTAGGTGTGTTTAAATCATCATTGATAGCTTGTTTAAATTCTTCTTTATATTTTTCTATCTCTTTTTGATCAATCTTTTCATTTCCTTCTTTATGTGCTTTAATTCCTTCTTTTAATCGATTTAGAGCTACCTGACTAGCTGTTAATCCTTCAAAAGTGAAATTTAGTTTATTGCGATAGTGTGTATTTAAGCAAAAATAACGAAATGCTAATGGTTCGTATCCTTTTTCTTCTAGTTGAGCTAATGTATAGGTATTTCCTAAACTTTTTGACATTTTTCCACCATCTACCAACATAAACTCTCCATGTACCCAATAGTTAGCTGGTATTTTTCCATTTGCTCCTATGGACTGTGCAATTTCGTTTTCGTGATGGATAGGAATATGGTCTACTCCACCTGTATGAATATCAAATACTTCTCCTAAATATTTGTTACTCATGGCAGAGCATTCTAGATGCCATCCCGGATAGCTTAATCCCCATGGACTCTCCCATTTCATGATGTGATTTTCTGGTGCTTTTATCCAAATAGCAAAATCTAATGGATTTTTCTTTTCCTCATCTACTTCAATTCTTGCTCCTGCTTTTTGTCCTTCTTTTTTATTATCAGAAAGCAAACCATATTGTTTTAATTTACTAATGTCAAAATAAATTCCTTTGCTTGTTTCATATCCATATCCATTTGCTACAATTTTCTTCACATATTCCAACATTTCTGGAATATGTTCTGTTGCTTTTGCAATAATTTCTGGTTTTTCAATATTTAAAGCTTCAATATCTTTAAAAAATGCTTCTGTGTAAACTTTTGTAATTTCCATAGGGTCTTTTTTTAATTGACGTGCTGCTTTTTCAACTTTATCTTCTCCCTCATCTGCATCAGAAACTAAGTGGCCTACGTCTGTAATATTCATAACATGTTTTAAATGATAACCATCATATTCTAATGTTCTTCTTAAGATATCCATAAAAATATAGGACCTTAAGTTTCCAATATGAGCATAATTATATACTGTTGGTCCACAAGAATAGATTCTCACTTCTCCTGTTTTATCAATTGGTACAAATTCTTGTTTTTTCCTTGTTAATGTATTATATATTTTCATCGTTTTTATACTTTCCCTTCTAAAGGTAAATTGCATTTTTATAAAATTATTTTACCTTTATTATAATTATACAAATTATATTATTTCTATGCCTGTTTGTCAATGAATTTCTTTTTGAAAAAGGCTTTTTCTATTGTATTTTTACTCATTTTATATTATACTATATTTATACTTTTGTTGGAAGGAGGATTCCTATGTCTCGCATACATTTTGATGGCCAGACAGGTGATGAACTCCGGGAACGAATCCGGGAGTCTGGGATGACTCCGAAACAAAAAAGCTTATTCTTCCATTGGTTGGACGAGTATCTGGAATATTTACAAAAAACAGATAGTCCTCTTACCTTTGAAGAGTGGCTTAAGATGACCCAGTGCTGAGACTTCGGCACTGGGTCATTTTTAAGTTTTTTAGTAATAACAATAAATTATTGAGATAACAAATAAATATCACATGCATTCATTCTTTTGATATGTTCTATTCTATACCCTTTTATTCTTCCTAAAATTTCGTCATTATCCATTCCTTCATTTAAGAATAAATATATGTTTTCTTCACCAGCAAATAATTCTGTTAGTTTTTCTTGACTGGCGTCTTCTGGTTTTATAATATAAGATTTTTCAATTTTAGAAAATAAATAAATATCGTCTAAAAATCTATTTTGGCTTGCATTAAAAATATATACAGCTGGTATGGATGTGTTTTCATCTATTTTTGTTACAATGTCTGCATAATCTCTATAAGCATAATCTATTTTATTAGGTATGCATAACATTATCACAAAAATACATACTGTAATGATAATAGCTTTTTTCCCTTTGAAGCATTGATAAAATGCATAAATCATTAGTATAACAAGTATAGTACTAATTGGTATAATATATCGTATATCTTTGTATGGTGATGCTTGTGCTGCTAATAAGAAATAGATTACTGTAGGAACTAGCATAATGAGAAATGTTTTGTTTTCTGTGAGCTTTATGTTTTGCTTTGTTTTTTTGTATATAATAAAGGCAACTATAAAAATACCAATATAACTAAATACCTGTGTATTTATAATATTTAAGTATTCTGCAATGTTTATAATAAATGTTTCTACTGAAAAGAAATTACTCATAGCTCCTTGCCCACGATAGCCAAAAAATATATGAGAAATGGCATATGGGAAAATAAGTAAACCAATTCCACCTGCTAACAACATACAAATAGTATATTTTATCATGTTCTTATAATTTTTTTCTTTTCCATAATGGTACATAAATAAAATATACAATCCTGCTAAAAACAATAGGTAATAGTAATGTGTTAAAAATCCGAAACATACAGGTATTGCTAATGCAATCAAGTCTGTTATTTTTAAGTCTGTTTTATCATATTTTAAAATATGTACATAAGCTGTTATTAGTATAATAAGAGTTACTAATTCATACATTCGTATATATAATGTACTCTCTAATGCTATATTGGTAAGACCTGTAATTAAGCATATGAATAGAGCTATGTAAGAGTTTTTGAACAATTTATTGGCAATTAAATATACAAATATACTAGACATACAGAAAATTATTATATTTAATATAATCCCTGTCCATTTTGAAAAATAATCTATTGAAAAATTCATAGCAATTCTTAATAATAAATAATAAAATGGTGGATGTACATCGTTCTTTTGGTTTTCATATACTGCTGTAAAATCGTTTGCCTCTTCTTTATCCACTGTTAAATAGTCTAAATAATAGCTTTTATCATGCCATGTATTAAAAAAGTCTTCATTATCTGAAATATTTAATCTTTCATAATTTGTTAGTCCATAAGAATATGCCTCATCCATATGAAAATATACTTTTTGATTGCCTACATATATTCTAGTGATTACTTGTATTATGATAATAAGAATTAATAGACCTGGTATAATTAATTTCTTCTTCATTATTTTTTTCTCCATTCATTTCTCTATTTTCATTTACACTATCTATTAAATATATTGGTCGTTTTTGCGAATTTTTGAATGTTCTACCTATGTATTCCCCTGCTATTCCAATTAATAAAGTTTGAATTCCTCCAAATAATAAAACAATAAATAAAATTACTTGTGCAATTTGAGGAAAAGCATGTACTATAATAGAATTTACTATTACATAAATACCATAAAACATAGCAATTAAAAAGATAGGAATACTCACATAAGTAGCATATCTTAAAGGAGAAATACTAAGGGAAGTTATCCCGTCTATTGCTAAGTCTATTAGTTTTTTATAATTCCATTTTGTTTTTCCTGCGACTCTCGGCTCTCTTACAAATGTAACTGCTTTTTTATTGTAACCAATCCAACTAAAAATACTTTTAGAGCATCTACCTTCTTCTCTAAGTTTGCAAATGGCATTTACACATCTTCTATCTAATAATCTAAAGTCACCTGTATCTTTTTGAACAGGAATTTTTGCTATTTTTTGCAAGACTTTATAATACATTTTAGATGTCCATTTTTTTAAGAATGTTTCCCCTTCTCTAGAGGTACGTTGTGCATATACATCATCATACCCCTCTTCCCAATAATGAATTAATTCTGGTATTAATTCTGGAGGGTCCTGCAAATCTGCATCCATAATAATTACGGCATCTCCCTTGGAATAATCTAATCCAGCAAGCATAGCTACTTCTTTTCCAAAGTTTCTAGCCAAATTTACGTATCCAAAGTGCTTGTCTTCACTTCTATATTCTTTTATAATTTCCAAACTTTTGTCCTTACTTCCATCATTAACAAATAAAATATCAAATTCATATTCTGGTATTTTTTCTATAACACTTAGTATTCTATTTTTTAATAATGGTAAACTTTCTTCTTCGTTGTATATAGGAATTAAAATAGTTATTTGTTTCATTTTTTTACCTCCACTAATATATTACCACAAAAAAATTAAAAAGAAAAGTCGAAAAATGGTAAAAAATTAGTAAAATTTTCTATGCAAAAAAAATACTACCTTTCAATAGTAGTATTTTATCATTTTTTAATATAAAGATGATGTTCCTTCTTCTTTTTTGGTTAGTTACAATATTTACATATGTATTAAAAAAACATAAAAAATATTCCAAAGACAATAAGTAATACAAGCCAAATTAAACCTACTGTTAGTAATATGTATTTTCCCTGTTTTTTAATGCTATTTGTCGTATTTTTTCTATTTTCTAGCATTTGACTATAAATAGAATCCACCTCTTCTTTAGGAAAATGGTTGGTAATCCAATTTTTATCATAAAACTTATTGTTTTTGCTATAGGTATATTTAATTTGTACACTTTCTTGAGAGCCAGTTCTTCCATTATTTCCATAATTTTGATAATCAAAAACTATAGTAAAAAATGAAAGTATTATATCTAAATCACTATATTCATCTAATAAAAATAAGTTATATTCATCTTTATAATTTGATACACTTAAAGGTTTTACAATTTCGGCAATTTGTCTATTTTCATTATAAATTAATAGGTTCCTGGTTTTTCCAACAGATACATCATAACTTTTCAATAGTATATCTCCATATTCTATGACATATTTTGTATCAATAAGTCCATTTGTTAGTTTATAGAACTTCCCACAAATATTATTTTGATTGTCTAAAATATTGTATATTTGACTTTTTTGTTCACCGGTAAAAGCCCATTTCATTGGTATAGCGGTGTTAGCGATGTTTTCCGCAACATCATAAAGGGTTGTGTAACAAATATTATTATCTGTATTTGTTATAACACAAGACCTCATTCTATCCATGTTGAATGGTACATTTATCTCCATCCATGGCGTACCTGCTAAATATTTTAATTCATTATTTACTTTGATTTCAAATCTATTTTTAAGATTTGATTCTGTTTGTTTAATTTTTATTATCATCTTTCATCACACGGAAATTATATATTAAATAATTTTAAATAGCAATACTTTTAAAAAAACTATTTACAAATATTCTCTCTTTCATTTATACTAATGATATTAGGAATCATTTTATGTGAAAGGGTTGAGTATAGGATGGGAAAATCTATTATTAGGTGGATTATCATTATTTTCTGGATTGTATTTTTCTTTTCTCAGTTTGCTTATCTGTTTGAAGATATTACTATTGAAAATCCATTTGATTATGCAAGAATTACTGATGTTGATTATAAAGCTGTTGTTGTTGATGAGCCAGACAGTGAAGGCAAAATAATTGTTACAGAAAGATTAACCTTTGACATTCATGCTGCATCAAAAAATAATCTTTTTTGGGAATTGTGGAGAGACCTCCCAGAAGAATATATAGATGGTGTAAAAGTAGAATATAAAGTTAATTCTGTAAAGCAAATTTTAGACAATGGAACAGAAATTGTCTATCAAGAAAGTCCTGAATTATATTGGGATGATTATGATTATGTAAACACTGCGCGGTGGGTATGGACCTGGTAAATGGTATCATAGTGAAGGTCCTTATAATGAAGATTTACGTCGATATGAATGCCTTCTTTTTTATGTAGATGGTTTATATCGTGAAAAAGTTACTTTTGAAATTGAATATGAAATGGTAAATGCTGCTTTACGTTATCGCGATTGCTCTGAATTATATATTACTCCTTATTCTGGGGAAACAATTAAATATTTAAACTCTTTTAAAGGACAAATTTTGTTTCCTAATAAAGATATGCCAAGTGCTGGAAATTACACAGCACATACATATGGTACAAATTTAAATGAATTTCCACTCATGGAATCTGAAACTATAAATCCTGGATATCATACGTTTTTGTTTGCCTTAGATAAATCTCAATTAAAATTTATGCCATATAATGAGTATATTGAATTTTCTCTAGTTTCTTTTGGTGATGATAAGAGAATCTTTACAGAGTATGCCCCAGCAAATCGATATTCTAATACCAATGTTTTAGATGAAATCAGAGAAGAGCAAGTCAAATATGAAGCTACTCCTCAACATTATAGAATTATTAAAATTGTTATTTTACTTATTTGTATTTTAATTACTATTTTTGTTTTGCGACATGCTTTTACAGCAGATAAAAAAATGAATGAAAAATATATTTTTTATAAGCCTACTATGTCAATGGATTATTTTAGGGAAATACCTAGTAATTTAGATCCTCTTTTTGCCTCTACTTTAGCTTTTTGTAAAGGTAAAACTTCTAAGAATAAAAAAGATGGATATGCTGCTATTTTATTGAGTTTAGCTCGCAAAGAGTATATTGAATTAGCAAAAATTGATGAAACAAAAGATTGGATTCCTTCTAATGTAAAAATCGTAATAAAGCCAAGTCCAACGCCAACATATTCAGGTCAAATAGAAGAGTTGCAGGATTTGTATTCTACTGCAATAAAACAAAGAGAATCTCTTACTTTGACAGAAGAGCTTTACTACAATTTAATTATTAGACATTCAAAAGGTTATGATATCTCTCTTTCTGATTTTCAAACTAAAGTGTCTAAAGATATAGAAAACACGGATTCTTTTGTAAGGAATATAGAGAAGTCCACTATTGATATTGGTATATCACAAGGATACTTCCAAAAATCTGATTATGAGGAACCAAAAAATAACTTGAAGTCATGGTCTACCTTCTATGGAGTAGTAGGTATTTCTCTTCTTACTTTAATCAATTTCCTTATACACTTTACTCGTTTGGATTATGCTTTTGGTGCCTTCTTTATTTTAGGTATTGCTATGTTAGTTAATTGTATATACCTACGCAAAATTGCCAAAAAATATATTTTATTAACACAGTTTGGTGAAGACGAATATGTTAAATGGAAAGGATTATATGACTTTCTAAATAGTAACACCCTTATGAATGAACGTACTGTTATTGAGCTACCTATTTTGGAACAGTATTTAGTTTATGCAACAGCCTTTGGTATTTCAGAAAAAGTAATTAAAGCACTTAATGTAAGATGTCCAGAAGCAAGTTCAAGTCCTATCCTTAGCAATCCTTATTATCGTTCACATAATTTTTACTATCATAGTCGTGTATTTAGGAATGCTACACATACTGCTTCCCACATTGCTCATTCTGGAGGCTACGGTGGCGGATTTGGAGGTCACGGTGGCTACGGTGGAGGCGGAAGAGGTGGCGGTGGCGGCCGGAGGCGGACACTAAAGCAATGAATGATGAAAAATAAATAATTAATTCTAAAATTACTTATATATCCAGCCTATGAACTTATATTTTGGAATAAAAGCTCGAACAGCCTGCTGCTGCAGGATTACCCCTTGAGACTTGAGAGTTTTATGAAAAAATATAAGTTCATAGGCTGGATAAAAATCTATTACTTTGAGGTTTTATATAATTTCTTATGCAATAAAAAAATCTCCCATTTGTAAATTTGACATATCTACTTTTAATTCTTTTTCCAATTCTTTTTTCTGAAAAGTTTTATAGATTGTTTTTGAAATATACTTTTCTGCTTTTTTTAGTATTTCATCATAATCTGTTATATCTTCTGGGAAATATATCCCACCCTTGTCTTTGTTTCTTATCATCCAACACACAGCCGCTAATGCAGACATAGCTACAGGTGTGATTGTAGGTGTTTGCCAATAGGAATTCTTTTGTTTATATAAAAAAGAGGGTTCAATTCTATTCCCTACCCATACAGGTTCGAAATTTTCTCCCATTAGCAAGACACCTACATATTCTGTACCAGACACTATTTTCTCTTTGTATACGATTTCCGAATATTCAGGATAAATATATCCTCTTGTAATTATTTCACCATTTTCGTTTTCACAATCTAATGGTTTGTTTGGGTCAACTTCCGGATATTCATTTACTTTTGCGCTTTTTAAATAATTGCATGCTGAATCACAAGGAGCATAAATAAACATAACAGTTGGTCGATACACTACTCTTTCGTTTTCTTTTATTTCCAAACTTTTCGCAATAGTAATTGTTTCTTCATGTGGTACCAGATAGCCATCAAATTTACCATAAGGATAATAGGTACAGCATTTAGTATCTACTGCAAGTTTTTTTAATTCTAAACATCCATTTGTTTTATCTATCATCTTGCATTCTTCTTTAAAATTCATATTTTCATGGGTTCCCATATTAACCGTTGCTTCACTTAACAGTTCAAAAAAGAAAGAATCAACACACCATGTATTATATAAACAATTTTTATAATTACTTGCCTCTATTTTTTGTAGATCAATGTCATTAACATGAATCATTTTAATGTTTAATATGCGAGCCACCTCTTTAAATTGATGATTTATTACTAATTTTTTTAATTGTTTATCTTTTTTGTATTGTGTATGAACAATATATTCTATCCCTTTTTTTACAAAATGAGAGACCAAGCCTGGATTATTCCCATGTTGTAATACAATTGGATATTTGTTTTTTTTATGATATTTCTCTTTTATTTCATTTTTTAGTTTGTTTTCATTAAAAATACTATACCAATTTTCTGGCCAATCTGCTTCTCCTGTATTAATATACATAATATTATTTTGCGCACACCACTCTAGAATATCTCTTGTACCTACTGTATCAGCAAAATCTATTAACAAATCTCCTCTAGTTAAATATTTTTCAAATAGAGATTTAAAATTTTCTCTATTAATTTCATACGTAAGAAAATTCGTTGCGATTCCTCCTAGATTTATATAAGCTTCAAATTCGCTTTTGTCTCTCGTTATAACATAATATTGATTTTCTTTAAACTGAATTTCTTGACGAATTTTTTCGTAAAAGCTCTTTCCAACTGCTCCGAATCCAAATTGAACAATTCGTCCATCAAATTTTACCATATTCTAGCACTTCCTTAATTATTTTTTTCACGTGGAGGTCTCTTAATAATAATCTCTTCTGGCTCTTTATATCCATCAGTAAAAAGAATCTTTATTTTTTTCTTCTGAAATTGATACAATATTTTTCTTAAGTCTTTTTGTATCTTTTCACCTCTAACAATTATTTTATGGATACCATTTTTTAAAAAATATTCTGCAGATGGCATGTCTTGAGCATATATATCCCAGCTATTATCAAAAGTAGATACATCCATCTTAAATCGATGCATTCGATTACTATCTAGTAAAAATACAGGTGGTGCATTAATTCCTATTTTTATTTTTTCTAACTCTAGGGCACCCCATATCAATCCTATTTCAATTGGATGATTATCAATAATTGGTGTTGCACCTGTTTGTTCATTTGTACCATTATAAAGTGGTATGGGTCTAAACCCAAGTTTGGCAAGTGCAATTCCTTCTTTGATACTATTGTAACTAGGTAAATCAACAATAATTGCCGTATTCATAGAATTTTCCTTTATGTAATGAATATTTGGTATTGTAAAATTGCAAAATTCGTTATTTTCTAATTGGTCTTTCATCTGAACAAATGGAACAGGACGTATCCATTGTATCCAATTTGCCTCAATGGGAGTCCATATTTTATATATGTCTTTTCCCAACATTTTTATCTCACCTCAGTATCAATTTTGCTTTCAGTGTTTTTTCCAAAGAATAGGCAATTAAAATTGCCTGTACAATCTACATGAATTATTTTTCATTATCTATTAACACAGGAATATCTGCCGCATATGAATCTATACGTGGAGTTTGGCTTATTCTGGCATAATAACCAGCATGTCCTCCTTCTACACTATAAGAGCCTATACAAACATGATATTTTTCTCCATCTTCACTTACTAATGGCTTACTATTGAATTGTTTTTGTGCAATATATTGTTTTGGGTGTTTTTTTACATCTTTTAGTATCTTTTCATATTCATCTTCTTTACATGCTTCTTTTATGGAAATTCTTTCTCCTACTCTTCCACAAGCAGGTTTATAAATATAGCCACTTTTATTCTTTACTTCTTTTACTTCGTGTGTTTCTGGCAACAACTGTTTCCATGTTGTAAATTTTCCCCTGAACTTCTCAACCATATTCCAAGCAAGAGGAAATCGTTTTGTTTGGGCGTAGATTGCAATTGGATGATTACAAGATATTGTGTTCGTATTGAAATATCCTTTCCAATGTTTCGGTTTTATATCAATTAGCCATTCTAAAGGTGTAAAACGGACAATAGCATCAATTTTTCCTTCATTACCACTTAGTATGCTAATAGCTTCCTGATTTAGAAATCTCACATGATCAGTTGCTGCATAAATCACATCAAATCCCATGTTTTTTAACTTATCTCCTAAAAATTGCATAACCTGCCTATCATCACTATATGAAGTACAATGAACAAGCATAATTCTTCCACCAGATACCACCTTTGTTGCTATTGCCTTTGTTAAAATTTCTCCAAAGTTTCTATACCAATATTTGTTTGTTTCTAGAATATCAATAGCTGCTTGTGGCATGAGAGAAGCTTCTGCGAATCCACCTGGCACGTCACTATTTACTTCGCTTACTGCCCATTTTCCTTCTATGGTAGGGTGAAAATCATATCTCATTAGTCGAATATGTTTATCTTTGTCATAATTATCCATGGCTTTTAATTCTTTTTTTATTTTTTTAGGTAAGGCTAAAATTTTTGTTATTTCTAAATGCTCATTTAATATTTCTTCTGCCTTTCTTGTTTCATAGTCCATATCTTCTGTTAATCTTTCTAATTCCTCATGTTCTTTTTTTGAAATAACTAATGCATACTTTGCAATTGTATTATTATCTAAAAATTGTGGATCCCATTTATAGCAATTAAACATAACTTTTAAACGATAATCTTCATATTTTTCTTTTGGAATTGTTATCAGTCTCATAAAATCTCCTTTAGCCTTTCTCTATTATTTTTAGGTAAATATCCAGTATATTGTTTGACTAAGCATACTAATTAATGCAATTATTTCTCTCACATCAATTGTAACACTGCAAATTTAGACATTTTTCATTTTTTTAATTATGGTATTTGTATTATGCCTGTATAATTTACTTTGTTATTTTCATCAAAGTTTATTTGCAAGTCATAAAACCTTGGTTGATACTCACCAACTAAAATTGATTTTTTTACTGTTGTTCCTGCACTATATGTATAAGTTTTTCTTTTTCCCTCTGATTTAAACTTTGGCTCTCCTAATAGTTCTATAATATCTGTTTCCGATAACCCCATAAGGCTTTTATCATCATTGATTTTATTCATTTTTATATATAATTCATTAGGATATAGAATGTTGTCTTGTACTAAAATCAACCCACAAAATAATACTAAAAGAACAATTATACATATTCCTATTATCTTAAATATTTTTTTCATAGTTGGTCTCCTTTATTGAATTTCAATAGTTTCAAAATTCACTTCAAACATAGCAACGATACGCACTCGACGTGTTTTGTATAAGGGAACATATCTACTGGTTGTACTTTTTTTATTTCATATTGTTTTTCTATTTTTTTCAAATCTCTTGCCAATGTTGCAGGATTACAGCTAATGTAAATAATTTTTTTAGGTCTTATTGTTAACAAAGTTTGTAATGTTTTTTCATCACTTCCTTTTCTTGGAGGATCCAAGAATACCACATCTGGCTCTATTTTTTGTTTCTCTACCAACTCAGGAAAAATGTTTTCTACCTCTCCCACATAGAATTCAATATTATCAATATGATTGTTTTTTGCATTTTCTTTTGCGTCCTTAATTGCATCTTCTACTACTTCTATTCCATATATTTTTTTAGCAAAAGAGGAGGCAAAAATTCCAATTGTTCCAATTCCGCAGTATAAGTCAAATACTGTTTCTTTTCTCGTTAGTTTTGCATATTCTATGGCAATATGATATAAAACCTCTGTTTGAACTGGATTAATTTGATAAAAGGATTTAGGAGATATTTTAAATTTATAATCTCCTAGTGTATCATAAATATATCCATCTCCCCATAAAATTTCTTCTTTTTCCCCTAATATTACATTTGTATTTTTTGAATTGATATTTTTTACAATTGTTTTAATTTCTGGATACTTTTCTTTTAGATATTGTACAAGTTCTTTTTGTTTTGGTAATTGCTCCTGCTTTACTACTAGAATTATCATAACTTCTTTTGAATATATCCCCACTCTTATTACAATGTGCCTAACAATTCCAATTCCCTTTTCTTCATCATACCCAGATATATGGTGTTCTAATAAAAATTGGTAAATAGAGTCTGCAATTTTTTGTGCTGTTTGGTTTTGAATATAGCATTCTTTTGTTGGTACAATATGGTGAGTTCTTTCAGAAAAAACACCCATGACTGTATTTTGATTATTATCTATTCCTACAGGATATTGTAATTTATTACGATAGTAATATGGAAACCCCATACCTATCGTTTTTTCTACTTTTATATCTCTTAGTAATTCTTTTTTAAAACAATTTTCAACAATTTTCTTTTTTATTTCTAATGTTTCATCGTATTCTATATGCCTTAATTGGCAACCACCACATTGGCGATTCGTTTTGCATTCTGCTTCTACCCTCTTATTTGAAGGTTCCAATATTTCTGTTATCTTTCCAAACGCATGATTTTTTAAATCTTTTACTATTTTTATTTTGACGGTTTCTCCATCAATCGCATTTGGAATAAAAATTGTTTTATTTTCGATTTTGGCAATTCCTTCTCCTTCATAGCCATTATCTATAATTTTCACAATATATTCTTTATTTTTCTTTAATTCCATTTCATTCACCTTGTTCATTATACCTTTTTTCCATTTTATATGCAACTTCCTATTATTTTTATTTGTGATTTTAAAAAAAATCTTTGCGTTGTCTTGACATTTATGTTGGAAAATGGTATCATTATTATTGTTCTAAAGAAATGCGGATGTGGCGGAACTGGCAGACGCGCTAGACTTAGGATCTAGTGGGAGACCGTGGGGGTTCAAGTCCTCTCATCCGCACCATATTAAAAGGCTAACGAAGTTAGTCTTTTTTTATATATTACTGAGAGGACTTGAAAAGGAGTGGTCAAGTTTCAAGTCAGTTAAGGCTGACTTGAAACGCAGACAAAAACTGTCCTGTGGACAGTTTTTACGACGCGGCCCGCCAAGTCCTCTCATCCGCAC
>CALXRW010000017.1 GCA_944390965.1 uncultured Clostridia bacterium | reverse complement strand
ATAATTTTTATTGAATATTTTTTTTAATAAAAATATTGGAATTGAGTTTTTATTATTTTTATTAAAAATTAATTTTATTTTCTCTTTTTTTATTTTCCAATTTTTTTCATAATAATCTAATATTATTTTTTTTTTTTTTATTTTAATTAAATTTTCTTCTAATAAAAATATTATTTTTTTTTTATTTTTTAATAATATTTTTAATTCTTCTTTTTTATACTCGGATGGAGTATCTATTATAATAATTTCATATTTATTTTTTAATTCCATTAACATATTTTTTAATTTATATTTTTCTATTTTTTCTGTAAAAAAAACATCTAATCCCGAAATTAAATCTATTTTTTCATTTATTTTTATAATAAAATCTTTTATATTTATTTGTTCTATATTATTATTTTTCATTTTTTTTATTATATTTTTAGAATATTTTTTCTTTCCTAATATTGTACTTAAATCGTTTTGTTCTAAATTAAAATCTAATAAAAGAATTTTATTTTTTATTTTTAATTGTTCTGCTAATAAAATTGAAAAAATACTTTTTCCAGAACAAGGAATTCCTATTATTGTTATTATTTTATTTTCAATTTTTAAATTATTTTTTTTATTTATTTTTGAATTTATTTTTTTATTTATATTTGTTTTTATTTTTTCTATTATTTTATTCTGTTTTTCTGTTTCTTTTTTTAAATTATTTTCTAAAATCATTTTTTTTAAATTTATAATTTCTTCCTCAATTATTTTTTCTTTATTTATTATTTTATTTTTAATTATATTTATTATTTCTGATATTGTTATTTCATCTTCATAAAAAATTTGAAAAAAACCTTTTTCAATTAATTTATTTTTTAGTTCTTCATTTTTATTTTCTAATATAATAATAAATTCAGATAAAATATTAATTTTTTTTATTTTTAAAATAAATTCAAAAAAAGAGTATTCGCCTTCTAACTGATTTCCAATAATTAAAAAATCAATTTTTTTATTTTTTTCTAATATTTCTAAAACACCATCTTGATAGGAAATATCTGGTGCTAAAATTTCATATTCGTTTTTTTCCTTTAATATTTCATTTAATTTTGGATTACCGAAGTGCTGTTACAATCTTTTTCATTAATTTATTTTACTCCTTTTTTTTCCGATATTTTATTCTACTTTTTTTCTTACATAATACAATTTTTTTCAAAATCTGCTGCTTCAATTTTTGCTAAAATGTGATCCTCTCCTACAAACATTAAACATTCTCCTCTTTTTAATGATTTTATTTCTATTTTTTCTTTTTCAGACAAATTCGTGTACTGGCTTAGCAATAATATATTTTCTTCTTCTAAAGAGAAAAAAGCTTTCATACTAGAATTATTTAATATACTTTTTCCATAAGTTCCATTTTCTAAACTAAATAAATCAGAAATATCTTGTGTAATAGCGATAGCACTTCCTCCATATTTTCTAATTGTTTTAAATATTTTATAAATAAAACTTGCAACCTCTTTATTTGACGTCACTCCAATTAATCTCCAAACTTCATCTAAGTAAATGGCTTTTTTTACTTCTCTATTTTTTTTTATTTTGTCCCAAAAAATTTCTGTAAATAAATACATTCCATATTTTAAATTATCTTCTCCTAATTCATATACATCGGCTACAATAAATATTTCATCCATTTTTACATTTGTATGTTGATTAAAAAATTTTAAAGAACCTTTTACAAATGGTATTAATTTTGTTTGAAATTTTTTTGTTTTTTCTTCTCTTCCTAATATTTCAAATAAATCTTCTAATATTGGCATGTCCTTGCTTTCTTTAAAAATAGGTTTTGATGAAATATTTTCTTTTTTTTGTCTATATAAGCTATTATCATCAAAAGTAATTCCTTTTTCCTGATAACATAGAATAATTTTTTCTTCTAAAATAGCTTTTTCTTCTTCATTCAATTCTCCAAATATTAAGTGAAAAAATCCAATTAATTTTGCTAGTTTTGTTGCTAAATATCCTTGTTCTTCTTCAATACTTTCTTCTCTAATATCTAATACATTAATATAAGTATTGGAACTTGGTCCTATTTTAATAATCGTTCCTCCTACACTTTCACATAATTTTGTATATTCTCTATCTGGATCAATAATAAATTGCTCTATTCCCAAAAGTCTATATCTTAATGCTAATAATTTAACGAAAAAAGATTTTCCGAGAGCCACTTGTTCCTAAAATACACATATTAGCATTTTTATATTTATCTGTTTGATATCGGTCTACAAAAACTAAAGATTGATTATAAATATTAGAACCTATAAAAATACCATTTTCATCAAAAATAGAAGATGATAAAAAAGGATATGTAGCAAGTAATCCATTTGTTAAAACATTTCTTTTAGAAACATTTTTAATGTCTTCATGATTTATCATCATAGGTAAACAACTTAAAAAAACTTGTTCTTGCCTAAAATTTGCTCTTCTTGTTTGCATGCCATTGCTATTTAATATTCCTTCTATTTTATTTATTAAATATTCTAATTCTTTTGTATTCTCAGAAAATAAACAGATATAAATATATAAAAAATACATATTTTCATTATTAACTTGCATTTCTCTTCTTATATATTTGGCATCATCATGACTAAAAGCTATCATGTCAATATCTTGACTGTTTTTGTTCTTTCTTTCTAAATCCACTCCTGTATTTCCAATATGATAGGTTATATCTTTAATAGTTTTATAAGTGTCCTGTTTTTCATAAAATATAGAAATTTGCATATTACTATTCATATCTAATAAATTTTTCAAAATTAATTCAGTATATTCATGATAGTAATTTGTAATCATAATTCCAGAATAAAAAATATTATCAATTTCTAAATATTTTGGATTTGTTATATTGATATATGAAGGAGAAATAAAATCTTTTCTTGTTCGAATTCCGTCAAGAATTTCTGCTCTTTTTAACTCGTCTTTTTTTGATTTTCTAAAAAACATATAGAACGCTTTTCACCTCCTATTATGAAATTATGATAATTAAAAAAGGATTGTAAAATAAGCTCTATTTCTTCATTTGATTCAATTTCATAAACAAGATTTCCACAACGATATAAACATTCTTTTATTTTAAAATATTGTTCATTTAATTGTTGAATATAAAAATTTTCTTTATTTGTTTCTAAATTTTCTTGGGATTGTTTTATAAGAATAAAAAAATTTTTTGATGAAGATTTATTTTCTAGATTTTTATTTTGAATAAAAAAAATATATTGGTTTGCAATTTGAGAAATTTTTTCATTATTTTCGATTTCTAATTGTTTCTGAATTTTGTAAATATGATGAGAGAGGTCTTCTTTTTGAATTTGAATAACACTTATTTATCAATCTTTTTAGAACATTTTGTATATTACCTGTATATTACTAATTTAATTTAATTTTATTTAATTTAATTTTTAGTTAGAATAGTATATAAATATACTATTCTTTAACTTCTTTTTATTATTTTTATTAAATATTTTATAAATTATGTTTGCTATGTATTTCTTCGAAACCTCTTAATTTATTTGGTAGTAAAGTAACTAAAATTTTTAATATATTTTAATTTTTTTTATAAAATATAGTATGAAATAATATGATACATTTTCATCAATTATTAATATATATATATTCTTCTCAAAAATGAAAAAATTTTATCTCTCAAATTAAAAAGAAAAAAATGATAGATATATTATTTTTCATAACAAATATATCTATCATCATTAATCCTAGTCAAGTAAATTTACTGTTTCCCATAGTTCTTTTATATCAATATGGGTATAAACATCGGAAGTCACATCATTACTAATATGACCTACAATTCTTTTTATATTTAATGGGTCAGCCCTTTTACTTTTTAATAATGATATAAATGTATGCCTTGTACAATGTGGGGTATAATCCATTCCAAAATCCTTCATTATAACATCCCACTTATTCCTTCTATAATTGTAATAATCCATTTTTTCTCCATTATGATTTGTAATAAGATATTTTTTATCCTTATTTTTTTCATAATAATTTTTAACCAAAGGTAAAATTCTATTATGTATAGGTATTTTTCTTTCTCTTCCTGCATCTGTTTTATTTCCAGATACAAAAAATGGGTATTTTTCATCTAAAAATACATTACTAATTTCAGTATCTAATAATTCGCAAATTCTAGTGCCACTATATAAGAGAATTAAAATACTATCAACCCATTTAAATTCGTTAACATTATCCCATAATTTTTGTATTTCTTCTTTTGTAAATGGTTTTCTTTTTTGAGTGTTAGTATTTTTTCCAATATCTATAGCTGTTGTATAATCTTTAAGCACAATGTCATTATTTAGAGCAAATTTAGATAATTGGCTTAAAAGGTTTCTTATCTTATTTTTAGTTGGATAATTACAATTACTATTATCAATTAAAGTTTGATAATGAGTTAACCTAAGATCTATAAATCTTATATCCCATAAATCTTTACAATATTTATTGAAAGATGAATCATAAGCCTTTGCAGAATTCTCTCTTATTTTAGGATATTTTTCTTTTTTCCATAAATCAAAAACACCCTTAAAGGTAATATGACGATTATTAAGATTATATGGATTTTTAGTATATTCATTTAACATATTTTCAGCTTCTTTTTGTGTGGCATATGCACCTAAAATTTCAAAAAGTTGTTTTCCATTATCATCAAATTTTTTTGTTACCCTTACAATATAAGGTTTTCTTCTATTACCTGCAGCTTTATATACACTTCCCATTCCATTGGCTCTCTTCATGATATATTTATTCCCCCCTTTCTTTAATTATTTGGTATTATATGAAAACTTTTTTATAAATCTAAGGTTTAAAATATGTTTTTTTTATTTTCCCCTAAATATTCATAAAATAGTTTTGGATTTATATAATAATCGTATCTTTTACTCCCCTCTTTCTTTAAACATACCCCAATATTTATTAAATTTCTTTGCATTGCTATTCTTACAAAACTTTGTGATTTTCCCATTAATTCACTTGCCTTTTTTATTGTTATTTTATTTTCTTTATTTCTTTTTTCTACATATTCTTTATAATTCATTTTTTACCTCCATAAATAATTTTATCTGCTCCTATTTCACTCAATACTGCTCCACAAAAGACTTTTTTATAATAACTTAATATAAAATCCTTTGTGTGAGTTTTAAATTCTTTTATTTGAAATATTTTTCTTCTGCTATTCTTCTTGCTCTTTTTAATAAGTTTTCCATCTCATTTATTTCAGCATCATCTTCAATAGTTATAGGATTAACATTTATATTATCCAATAATTTTTCATATTTTCTTATAGTATTGTAACTAAAAAATCTTTCAGCTCCTAACATACCATTTTTATTTACTATTGAAACAAAAGATATTAAACCTTTTTTTAATGTTCTTGTATATGAAGATTTTTCAATTATTTTTATAGCTTGTCCTAATTTATAATATGTACCTGTATAAAGAAATCCCTCGAAATATTTAAAAAATAATTCCTCCATTGCTTCTTTTCCCCAATAGTAATAAATGTCTCTTGGTTTTTCTTCTTTATTTAATAACCTTATGATTCCTCTATGTTTAATTTGTAATTCTAAACGAACTACATTCTCAAACTCTGGAATACCACTTTCAACCCCTTTGTCATATATATTAATATTTCTACTGCTACTATGATTTGCTAAATGTATACTTGTTTGATATATTTTCCTCATTCTAATATACCTATACCTCATTTTATGTTTGTTTAATAAATTAAACATTTCATGTCTTTCTTTATCTTCCATTGGTACATCTACCTTATAATCAAATCTACAAACATTTAATTTTATCTTTTTTATATCTATGTCAACTATTTCTAAAATAATTGATTTTAATTTTTCAACAAATTCATCAACATCACTTTCTTTAATATCATTTTTTCCAAGTATTTTACTTGATGTAGTCATAATTAATAGTGAACATGAAGTCAAAAAATAATTAAATAATATACCTTTATAATGATATTTATATATTTTATTTTCACTAATCCTTTTGAACTTTTTATAAAATTCAGGAATTTGATTTATTTTTACCCCTTTTATACATAGATATATTGAATCGTTCATTTCTCATCTCTCCTTTAACCTATACCTACAATGATTTTGATAAATAAAATCAAAATCATTGTAGATAAATATTTTTTAATACAGCATTCCTTTCATTTTTAACATTTGTTATTCATTTGTTTTATTAAATTCTGCCTTTTTTATTCTCTTCTTTCTTTTAAAGTTCCACTATCTTCATTTTTTTTATCTCTTCTTCTACTCTTTTTCTCTGATTTTCTGTTGCTTGTGCTACTTTCATAGGAAAAGCAACCATTCTTGCATTTCTACCTTTAAATTTTTTCTGTATAGCATTTTCAACTTTTCCTTTACTATTGGTTTTCGTTAAAATATACCCTTTTTCAGCCCAACCTGATAATATTTTTCTTTCGGAATAATTATTTTTATCAAACCAATCTTTAAGAATGTTCGTATGAACATAATAAACATCATTATCATATAATCCAAAACTTTTTCCAAAACCTTGATGTACTACATCATCTGTTAAATCCCCTGATTTAGGTTCTTTATATATATCAAATGAACTATTATTAGATAATATCCAAGAATATACATCTTTATATGATTTTTCAATTATATCTATTTCTTGACTTGTAGGTAATTTCTTTAATATTTCTAATCCCATAGATATTGATTTTTCTTCATTATCTTCTCCAAATAACTCTTTTCCAGCGATTATATCTGCTAATACTACTAATGAAACACTTGAAATATAAGAAGAAATATCATTTTCTGTTTCTGCCTTTATTGTCTCTTTTATTTCTTCGTATTTATTTTTCAATTCTTGGTAGTTATTCTTACTATATTTTTCAATAAGAATCCTTATAAACTCTCTACCTGCAGTTCCATAATATTTTGATGTAATCTCATACATTTTTGAGCTTAATTCTTCATCATAATTAAAAGGTGAGCCTTCCAATTCCAATATCCTTGTACCTATTCCTGATGTTGAATTTGTTATTGCTAATGTACTTTCTCCTGTCATTAACATTATTATATTAAATGTACTTGTTAACTGTACACCACCTGTTTTATTACCTCTTACTTTCCCTTTTCCACTACATAAAACGAACACTAGTTTTTCTAATTCTGTTTGTGATTTTTGAATTTGTCTTTCATCCATGCCTAAAATTAAATCATTTCTTAATTCAGCCATTCTTTCAACTCCTACTGTCGTATGGTTAAATGTTGAACATAATTGTTTTGCCTCTCCCCATATGGACAGACTTGTTAATAACATCGCTGTTTTACCAGCTCTAGAAGCACCATAATTATATACACCAAAATTCCTATGTCCTATGATAGATAATAAAGGACCTGCAAAAGATGTTGAGAGAATAAATCTAAATAATATATTTGTTCTTAAATCCTTTATACTATTAATCCATTCTTCCAATGTACCTTTAGTATGATATGCTTCTAATACTCTTTGTAAGTTAATATCCACATCTACTAAATATTCATCACAAAAAGGAATAAATTTAGTGTAATTTTCTCTCCACCCTAATTTAGTAACTGCTGTTATAATTGGAATTTTACCTGTAATAAAACATTCTTGTTCAAATCTTTCAAAATACTTTACCCATTCTTTCGCATTAATACTATTTACAGGTATTCCATAATCTGCAAGTTGTAGTATATCTGATTTAGATGATATTACTTTTTTAGGGACAGGAACTATCTTCCATGTACCATATTTGTTAATTGCTAGATTTATTTTCTCCTGATAGTTATCTATGTTATTAACTACTTCAATTGGTACAACTAAAATAGGACTAAATAATTCCTCAACTTCTTTTTTATTTTCATCATCATCTTCTTTTTTCTTTATATGTGTTATGCTTTTATCATCTTGATTTAAGTAGCCTTTTGGAAGAGAAATTTTTAGTTTTTCTTCCTTTAATTCCACCTCTACATAACTTTTACTATTTGATTCCGCCATTGATATTTACCTCTCTTTCTATATATGTTTTGGCTTGCAAGCTATAACTATTGAAACATACATTTTTTGATTTATTTTCTAAATTTTTTTAAATAATTTTTTGTGGTATAAACGATTTATACCACTTCTTCCATTTTTCTTGTGGTAAAATTGTTGACTTTTAATTTTTCCCATTGTATAATATGGAAAAATAAAAGTTAAAAGGAGCTATAAAAATGGAATTTAAAAAATACTTTAATCAAATAATCCCATTTAACTTTAATACTAAAGATATATATAAATTTGAATTATGTGTTAGTGAAAATTATGCAGATGCTACGATAACAGAAGTTATAACTCGTGAAAAAACATTTATAATGGAATATGCTCCAAATCAGTTTGGTGGCCTTGAGTTAATAAACACAAATTTAGGAGAAACCTTATCATTCTTTTTAAATAAATCTAATGAGTTAATCAATTGTTTAAGAAGTTATGTTGAAAAATATTCTATTGAAAAAGACTTCTACAACGAAGTCATACCTAGCCTTGAAAATGATTTAAGAGATATATTACAGAAAAGAACTTATATAGCAGTTGGATCAAATCCAAAAAGATTTATTATAGAAAGTGATATTTTCCCAATTATCTCCAAAGAATTTTCTAATTTTTCCTCTTTCATAGAAGAAATTAAAGGGCCTTACCTAGCTTATTTAATAAAATTATTAGAAGAAACAGATAATCAAAAATCTAAAGTTTTTTATGAGCATATGGAAGAAATAAAAAATCCTGAATTTGAAAATAATTTATGGATTAAATTTTTAAAAATTATGATAGAGAATTTTAAAAATATTAAAGAAATTTGTGAAAATGCTTTTATAGAAAAAGATGAAAAATCAAAAATTAAAAAATTAAATTATGATATTCTTGAACTTCCAAAAGTAAAAATAGATTTTGATTTCAGTTTTTTCTCTGCTAAACCTAAAAAATATTTATATACATTCTCTACATTAGAAGAACTATGTTACATTACTTTTTATCATCTTACTTTAAATAGAAAATGTATAAAAAGATGTAAGAACTGCAATAAATACTATGTCCCTGCTCATGCAAATGATGTTTACTGTAATAATTTAATTAATTCTAAAAAAACTTTTACAAAATTGAAACAAATTACAACTTTTGAAGATTGTGATTTAAAAGATGTCATCTATAACGATTTAAAAACTTGTGCTAATGTTGGAAGATATATAAGTTATCATAAAAATTCAAGAAGAAAATCTAATGCAGATATATTATTTGGAAACTTACAGATGAGATTAAAAAACAGAATAGCAAAAAAAGATGAAAATACAGTTTACTTCAATGAACTGCTAGAAAAAATTAAAAAAGCTAAAACAAAAGAACTTGAGAAATATAGTAATAGCAAAAATGAAAAATATTTGTATATTCTTCAAAGATATCTTACTATCGTAGATAAGCAATATCAAAAGAAGTTCCCTCGCGAAACAAAAAATAAATATACTTCTTCTAAATATTGGTATGGTGGCAGAAATAATGATAATTTATTCATAACTTAACAAATTATTATTTAAGAATAAAATTAAAAAATGGAGCATATTACCATTAACACAATATACTTTCTTTATATTTTGGTAAAAATTAAAATAAAGGGTAGCTTGGTCATTTTTACAGCTATCCTTTTTATTATTTGTAGAATTTTTATTTTAAAATATTGGTTTATATAATAAAAATTTCTAATTTCTTCATATATATTAATAACATTCCTAATAGTTATACTTATTTTAATTTTTATATTACTTTTTTTAATTGTTACTTTGTTACTTTTATCAACTTCGAGAAACAAACTTTTGGCTTATATTTAATTACATAACCACACAAACTTTTGGTTATTATATTATAACAAATTTAGTTTTGCAAAACAAATGTTTTTACATTAGGTATCAAAGTAACAATTTAAAATTAAATATATTTATTATTAATATACAATTTCTTATAATACCTCTCATTCGTTTATATATACACCATTTCATAAAAACATTTTTTCAAACTTATTACATAAATCTATGATATAATCATATTTCAATATATTTTTTCTCCAATTTTCTTTTATACTATCAATTCCATAGTAAAAACCTAATAATCCACCTGTACAACTTCCTATTGTATCAGTATCATCTCCTAAATTTATTGCTCTTAAAATTGTATTATTATAATCATTTGATGTTAAGAATATATATAAAACTGATTCCAAAGTACTTACTACATATCCATTTGAACTTATATTATCTAAATTTAATGTATAGATATCATCTTTTAAAATCCTATTATATTTACTAATAGCATCATTATCAAAAAAACTATAATCTAAATTTTTTATATTATAATAGGCTTGGATTTTATCATATCCCTTTAATAATTCGATTCCAAACTTTACATATATATAACAACCTAAAATACTAATAGGATGTCTATGTGTAATTGATGAAACATCTTCAACTATTTTTAATATTTCATCATCTTTTAAATCCTTTTTAAAGCAATAATATAAAATTGGTAACATTCTCATCAATGATCCATTTCCATTACTATATTCATTATTTCCACCACAATTTTTTGCTTCATCTAATTTTAGCTCATATTTTTCTAATGCTCGTATTGTTGTGTCTCCTATATCAAATACTTTTCCTTTTGGAGTGTATTCTTTTTTTCTAAACCAATTTAAAAATTTATCTGCTATATCATTCGTATCAATTTTTCCTTTATGTATTATAGAATCCATTGTTGCTAATGTCATTGATGTATCATCTGACCAACTCCCTAATGGTTGATTATGTGTTCCATATTCTCTTAAATCCAACACAGGATTTTGTCTTAATTCTTCTCTTGTTTTAAATTCAACAGGAACACCTAAAATATCTCCAACTGTAAAACCTATTATTCCACTTGTTATATCTTTATCCATTTTCATTTCTCCTTATCCTATTATTCTAATTTGGTAATTTTCTAAATTCCTTTTTCTTATACTTTTAGTTATAAAAACTGTAATCTTTAATTCTTTAGATATTTTTACTAATTCATCAATAATCTTTTGATATTGTTCCTTAAAAGACCTACATTCCTTATTATAATAATCAATTAATAATATGTCATCAATAATAACATATTTTATTTTTCTTTCTTTTTTTAATCTTAATATTTTAGTTCTTATGTCATTAATAGTCATACCTACACTATCATCTATTATAAAATTCTCTGATTTATTTGTTATTCTAGCTCCTTCAAGTATTTCTTTTGGTACACTTGGAGAAAAATATAAAATAGGAATATTCAAATTATAACTTAAATATTCTCCAAGTTTAACTGCAGTAGTTGTTTTTCCTACACATGCTGTTCCATTTAATATTATAACTTTACCATTATTATTTATTACCACATCTAATACTTCATTAAAATTAACTTTCATATAAATTACAACCTTTCATATTATATACTAAAGTTTTTATAACTAATATCAATATCATCTTGTGTTATTCCTATATAATCCATAGTAATAGAGGGAGATGAATGATTAAATATTGTTTGCAATAATGCCTCATCTTTAAACTGTTGATAATGATGATAACCAAAAGACTTTCTCATCGTGTGAGTTCCAATATCTTTTAAACCTATTCTTTCACTAGCTCTTTTTATAATTCTATATGCTTGTACTGTTGTAATAGGTTTATTTTCTCCTTTTCTACTTTTAAATAAATATTCTCCTTGTTTCATATTTTTAGTATATTTCTCCATTTTAATTAATAAGCCATTACATAAAGGAAATCTTTTAACTTTTTTAGTTTTCTTTTCAATTATAGTAATATACGGTTTCATAACTCCATTAGAACTTTTTACATCATCTACATTTAATTTTACAACATCTGATACTCTCATACCTGAATTTAAACCCGTATAAAATAACATATAATCCCTCGTTCCATTTTTCTTTAATTCTTCTTTTAATTCTTCCAACTTTTCTAAATCTCGAATTGGTTGAACTTTATTCATTTTTTAACACCTCCTTTTTTTGCATTATAATACGTTTAATATCAAATCTAAATGGGTTATATTACATTTGATTTTAAAATTTTATAACTGAATATTCCTACTCATTGGTATTGTAGCAGTTAATAAAAAATAACCAATGTAATAAAATAGATATTGTATTACATTGGTTATCTAAAAAACTTATGCTAATAAATATTATTATAATTATTTTTTTATGAACTATTGGTACATCATTTTTAAATTATGGGTATTTACGTCAAATTATTCAAAATTTCTCCAATGACCATTTTCTTTAACATAATTTACTTCTTCTTCCGAAGCTGGACAAACCGATATGGCAGTCGAAGTACTATTCAAAGCAGAAATATTTAAGAATATATTGTCTCTATAAAAAGTACAAATATCTATATCATTTATATCTTTATTCTGTGATACAGCATTAGATAATTGATACATAAAATCTTCTATTTTAGTTTCTAATGTATCATCTATTTTTGATAAATAATATATAAAATATCCCATATATTCTGAAAATTTTTCTGTATTTAAAAAGATATAAGATACACTTACAACTTTATCAGATTTATCTTCAACAGCAAATTCGAATGAAAAAGCTTTATAAGGTGTTGCATATGCTCCTGTTAAAGATTCTGCAATAGTTGCATTTCTATACTTACTGAATGTAATTGTATAATTTGTCATTTCTTCTCCATAAGGTTTACTTGTTTCCCAATCTGATATTATAAAATTTGAAATCTGACTATTATAATTATCAATTTCGTCTTTTAAATCTGACCAATTAGTTTTAAATCTCATACCTGTAAAAGAAACATCTGAGTCTTCAATATTTTCTTTTCTTAATTTAATTTCTACTTGTTCTCCTTTTTGTACTTTAGTATTTGGCTCTGGCTCCTGTGATATAACTAAGGCATCATCGGCGATGACATCCCAAGGAGATACTAAATGGTCTAAATCATTTTTGTCTAATTCTTCTATTGCTTCCTTTCGTGTCATTCCTACAACATTAGGAACTGTCCTTTCATTTTGTTGTTCTAATTCTTTTATTTGTTTTTCCTTTATATTATTTGCTATTAATGATATTCCAATTATTAATAATATTGCTATTAAAATTACTCCAACAATAATTAAAGTTATTTTATTAATTTTTTTCTGATTTTCTTTCTTTTTCTCATTACTAATATTTTTATTTTCTTTTTCCATTTTCTTTTCCCCTATTCATTTATAATTTTTATTACCAATATAAATCAAGTCTAAAATTATAATTATTTTTTATCTATATTATTAGTAGTTATCTCATTACTGTTTGTAGATACTTTCTCTATCCAATTATATTTAAAACCAGTCCATTTATTAAAAGTAAGTATATCTTTTAAAGAATCATATTTTGAGTTTGGAAATTTAGTTTTTAAACTTTCTATTTCAGATTGTGGAACTATGGCAAATAGTTCTTCTTCAACAGTTGTATAAGCAGGACCATATATACTAGCTGCATCTCTTTTATAACTACTATCTAAAGTGCTATAACTTTGTTCAGGTATTCCAATCTTATCCCAGTTCCATTTCCTTGTTGATGTTTCTTTTTCTACAAGCAAATTTACAATATTGTCAGAATTTTCTTCAAATTCAACATCTATTAAAGTAATATCGTACTGTTGCATTTCTTTTGAAACTTCTTGAAATACAGTTTCTCTTTTTTGTTGTAATTGGTTTGTATTTTCTCCTACTGTATTATTTGAAGAATTTTCCCCAATTTGTTTAGTTTCTTTATTATTTGAAATTAATAATATTATACCTACTCCAACTAGTATTGCAATTATTATTATTATAATTATTATTGCTTTTTTCTTTTTCATTTCTTTTACTTCTCCTTTCAAAAATTTAATAATTTTTTATATTATATCAGTAATATTTTAATAATTCAAGTATTACCTATATATTTTAAAGTATAGTTTTATTCTTTTAAAGAAATACTATTGTTATACTATATTTTAAAGGAAGAGGAGGGCATTATGGAACAAAATGAAGTATTGGAACAAATAGGAAAGAATATAAAAACTGCTAGAACTTTAAAAGGTTATACTCAAGAATATGTAGCAGAGAAATTAAATAAATCAGTTAATTTCATAAGCCTTGTGGAAAGTGGAAAATCAGGATTAGCTGTTAATACAATTATTGATATTTGCAATATTTTAGAAATTGAACCAAACACTATTTTTAATGGGCTAATAGATTTTAATAATGATAAGAATAAAATAATTATAAATGGACTTTCTAGTTTGTCTGGTGATGATAAAGAAATTGTTAATAATTTAATCGAATATATTTTAAAAAAGAATAATAAGTAAATTTATTATTCTTTCTTTATTTAGTAAAATATGTATTTATAATGTCATTTTAAGTCTTTGTATTTAGTGCTTCTATTAAAGATTTTGTTGCTACTGCATAACCTAATTTGAAAATGTCAAAATCATTTTGTCCATTCATTTTATTTTTTAGTTCTTCTAATTTTACAAATTTTTCCCTTAATTCTACATCTTCTATACTGTCAAATAATACATTATACTCATGTTGTAGCTTTTTATATTTCTCAGATGTTTCCATTTCTGCTAATATGCCACTATTATATATTTTTTCTAATATTTGTTCATTTGTAAATTTCAACTATTGCACCTCCCTTATTTATATATTAAGATAGTTTTATATTTTTGTATAGGAGTATATTTTAAATCAAATTTAATCAATTATATTTTTCATCTATATTATCATTATAGTTAGTTCTAATTGTTGACTTAGTTTTTCTAATTCATTATAAAATTTATATTTATTTTCTTCGTTAAAATCTTTTATTTTATTAACATTAGAAATAATAATTAAATCTCTTTTCTTTGCATTTTTTAAAAATTTACATTTTTCTATAATCTCATTTGTGGTAGTTTCTGTGGCATAATTAAGATAAATATTAGATTTAATAATATTTTTAATATTTTTTATTTTTATATTATTTTGTTCTTTTGATAAATTTTTTAATTTATTTATTTCAATTTGTTTATTTATTATCATTTTTATAATTAAATTAATTGATATAATAGAATTTAATATTCCTATTTTTATATTATCTTCAATTGTAAATTTTGGAATAATTTTTGATAAATATTTAATTTTCTCTGCCTTTTCTTCATTATCAGTGTTTACAATTATTAAATCATAATTTTTTAATTCTAAACCATTTATTTTTTCTAAATCTTTTAATTTCTTTAAACACATTTGTTATTACCTCTTTCATAATAAAATGGGGGTTAGAGAACTTATTTATATATAAATTCTCTATATGGCTGATAATTCATCTTTAGTATATTAATTATATTTTAAGATTAATTTCTAAAAAATTAAATGGGTAATTATTATAAACATTTTTATTTCTATTTATAATTTATACCACACAAAAATAATAAAAATAAATTAAAAATTAAATCAAAACTTCCATGTTATCCTATAAACAGTTTAATAATACTATTAAACAAAAAATAAATATTTAAGGAGGAATTCAACATGATAACATCAAAATTAAGCAAATTAAAAAATATTTTCATTGAAGAAAATAAGAAAGGAAATGAAGTTACTCTACTTTCAAATCACGAAAGTATCTACTATGAGTTAGAAGAACATATTTCATATGTTAAATCCATAGAAGATTACCCTAACAATCCCAAAATGAAAAAGGTAACTCTTTCATTTAAAAATATGGATTTAGAAACAGTAGTGTATTTAGATAAAGACATAACTGTTGGAAGTTTAGTTTCCACTATCGGCTATTGTTACATATTCGATGGTAAACTTAATTATTCTTGTAAAGGTGGTATGATTAGAATATATCAAAACATCGAAGAAATGACAGAAATATACAGAAACAGAATGTATCATATGGGAATTACTATTGGATTAAGTACTGTAAAAGAACAAAAACCATATTCTACTAAGTCAGAGAACATTCATAAATTAGAAGATTCCGATTTCTACTATGCAATAGAAGAAAAAGGAAGTAGGGTTATAAATGAAATAGTAAACTCAATTCATAGACATCAAGAAAACAAAATAGATATTAATTCTATCCCTAAAGAAGAAATACCAGAAGATGTTGCTATATAGTTATATTAAAATAATTATTTATAATTGGAACTACATTAATTTGTAGTTCTATTTTATTATAAAAAAAATCAAAATTCTTCCTATATATTAATAAGAAAATAATAATATTTATTAAAAAAATAATTAATATATATCTTATTTTTTAGTTACTTTGTTACTTTAAATTATTACCTTTTCTAATAATTTAAAATTTACACACAATTCTTTTAATTTATAATAATTATTGTAAGTGTAATTAACCTTCTTTAAAATTTGATTTTGGTGTTTAGAAATATAATAATATTCCTTGTATAATTTATTAGAATAATTATAATTAATTTTTTTAGCATACCTTTTAGGAACAGGTATCATATTAGCAAACCTAATCAAACCAATATAATTATTATAATAATCATATATTCTAAAAAAAGTTTTATTCATATAATAATTCTTATGTTTTTCTTTTGGAGAATATAAAGGTAAAAAATAATCATAATTTTTATTTTTTAAATTTATTTTTAAATATGGTCTATTTTTTGTTGGTATCTTTTTATCAAATTGTCTTAAATAATTTATATATTTTGGTTCTATATAATAAAATTCTAATGGTTTTAATATTTTGATTACCTCCTTAATTTGTATATTACTTGTATATTACATTAAACTCTTTGTGTATATTACTTGTATATTACCTGTATATTATGTGTATATTACCATCTTAATTTTATTCGATTTTATTTAATCTAAATTTATCTTTTAAATTAGTTAGAAAGGTAATAATATCAATCATTTCCACTTATTTGTAAGGATTGGGAATTTATATAAAAATTGAATAAAATATAATCTTTATTGCTTTGAATTAAAATTTGAAGATCAAAATCGCATGTTTGTAAAAATATTTTATAAGAATTTAAAATTGCTTCTTTTTCTAAATTAGATTTTAAATGGTAATTAATAGGAAAAACTCTCAGTATTTTCACATATGTATTATTTTTTAATTTTAGAATTCCTCTTTCTAAAATTTCTTCAAAAGGTAACCAATCTTGTACAGAGGTTAACCCTTTTTCTTTCAAAATCTTTCCTCCTTTCTTTTTTTATTATTTTATCTTCTGTTTTTATATCTGTCAATTATTTTTCATTGACAGCTTTCGACAAAATTTATTTTTGCATATATTTTTTTTATATGGATATAATAATAGCGTAAGGTTGATATGAGTTAAACCAAGAGTAATGATATATCTTTTTATTTAGGTGTATCCTTATTCGGGCAAAGGTTATTTATATTCTTTTTTAGAGTATACTTAGCCGGAGATGAGATTATAATATTTGTTGAAAAGCTATATTGATTTTTTATAAGTATATGGTTCTATAATAGGTATTACAGTCAAAGTTAAGATTATATTTATAGTTAATATTTTCCTATTTTTTAATTTTATTCTTTTTCCTTGAAAAATTGGAAAATTAGTGGTTGTTACTAGTCCCTTTGGGACGAATATGGCTACTTATATTGTATCTATAGTCGAGTGAATAATGAATTTATTTTGTTAATTGCTTATTTATATAGCAATATATATTAGGTAAGAAAATGAGGTAAATTTGTTTTAGCTACAATTTTTATCAGCTTTATTGATAAGAGGCTATCCATTAAGTTATAGAAATCGTACATTGTGATGTACAAAATATTGAATTTATTTCTTCAATATTTTTCTTTTCTAGGATAGCCTCTTAATTTTTAAATATCTAAATTCTTTACAAATTTTGCATTTTCTTCTATAAACTTCCTTCTTGGTTCTATATCATCCCCCATTAATATCGTAAATATTTCATCTGCTTTGATAGCATCCTCTATTTTTACTTTAATTAAAATTCTTGTTTCTGGGTTCATAGTTGTTTCCCACAATTGCTCAGGATTCATTTCTCCTAAACCTTTGTACCTTTGAATTCCTACGCCTTCTCTACCAATTTCTTCTAATTTTTGTGTTAATTCATCGTCTGTATAGCAATAGATATCTTGCATTCCCTTTTTAGAAAGTTTATATAAAGGTGGTTGTGCTAAATATACATTTCCATTTTCAATAAGTGGTCTCATATAACGGAAGAAGAAAGTCAATAGTAGTGTCCTAATATGAGAACCATCTACATCTGCATCTGCCATAATAATTACTTTTCCATAACGTATTTTATTAATATCAAAATCGTTTCCAATTCCTGCTCCAACAGCTAAAATAACTGGTTGCAATTTATCATTGTTATATATTTTGTCTGCTCTAGATTTTTCGACATTTAACATTTTTCCCCATAAAGGAAGAATTGCTTGAAATTTTCTATCTCTACCCTGTTTTGCACTACCACCAGCTGAATCTCCCTCAACAATATATACCTCACATAACTCAGGGTCTTTTTCACTACAATCTGCTAACTTTCCTGGTAGTGTAGATGTTTCCAAGGCATTCTTTTTTCTTACTAATTCTCTTGCTTTTCTTGCTGCTTCTCTTGCTCTTGATGCACTAATACATTTTTCTAAAATAGCTTTTGCAATTGGTGGATTTTCTTCTAAAAAAGCAGCTAGAGTTTCATTCATTGCAGACATTACTAAACCAGTTACCTCACTATTTCCTAATTTTGTTTTCGTTTGCCCTTCAAATTGAGGTTCTTTTACTTTAATAGATATTACTGCAGTAATTCCTTCCCTAATATCTTCTCCTTGTAAATTACCATCTTTTTCTTTTAAGATTCCATGATTTTTTGCATAATCATTAAATACTTTTGTAAGAGAACGTTTAAATCCTTCTAAATGCGTTCCTCCCTCAATCGTATTAATATTATTTACAAAAGAATAAATATTTTCTGAGTAGGAAGTTGTATATTGAATTGCTATTTCTATTGGAACTTCTCCACTTTTTTCAATATAAATTGGTTTTTGATTGATTTTTTCTTTGTTTTTATTTAAAAACTCAACAAAAGAAATTAGTCCACCTTCGTAATGAAATTCTGCTTTTTTAACTGGATCAACTCTCAAATCTTCAATAGTAATACGTAACCCTTTTGTTAAAAAAGCCATTTCTCTTAATCTAGTTTCTAATATCTCATATTCATAATCCAAAGTTTCAAAAATAGTACCATCTGCTAAAAATCTCACTTTTGTTCCTGTTTTATCAGAATCTCCTATTTTCTCTAATTTTTTTACGGTCTTTCCTCTTTCAAATTTCATTTGATAAATTCCGCCATCTCTTTGTATTGTAACTTCTGTCCAATCTGATAAAGCATTTACTACAGAAGCTCCAACACCATGTAGTCCTCCAGACACCTTGTATCCACTGTCTCCTCCAAATTTACCTCCTGCATGCAATTTCGTATATACTGTTTCAGCTGCAGAAATTCCTGTTTTAGGATGAATATCAACAGGAATTCCCCTTCCATCATCTTCAACGCATATAATATTTCCAGGTTCTATTGTTACATGAATATTCTTACAATATCCCGCTAGAGATTCGTCTACACTATTATCTACAATTTCATAAACTAAATGATGTAATCCTCTTACAGAAACACTTCCAATATACATTCCTGGTCTTTTTCTAACAGCCTCTAAACCTTCTAAAACTTGTATTTGTCCTGCCTTATATTCATGCTCAAATTTTTCCATTTTTTCATTCTTCCTTCCTTCTTAAACTATCTTTGTTTTAAGTAATTTTTTCGAAGAACGGGCGATTTTAATAGCCCCTACATTTTTTCATAAATTACTTTACACTATCTGTTTTATGAAAATAATTTTTCTGTACATCTTTTTTCTAATGTTACAGATAAAATATTAGAAATATATCCTTTAATCTTTTCATTTTTTTTAACTAAAATTAAACTTTTTTCTTTTTCTTCTATTTTAATTAAATCATCTTTTATATTTTCTAAAAATTCTTTTCCTACTTTTGTTTTTTTTAAACCTTCTAAATCAAAAATTCCTATAATTTCATTTTCATCTATAACAATATCTTTTCCAATATGCAATAAATACATATTATCACATTCCTTCTTTTTTTTCAAATTTTTCCATTTTGGACATGAAATGTTTTTCCTTCTATTCCTTTTAATTTTTCTGTACAGGTAATAATAACTTGATTTTGTGTAATTTTTTCCAAAAAACGATTTCTTCTATTTTCATCCAATTCTGACATAAAATCATCTAATAACAAAATTGGTTTTTCTCCAACTTCTTCTTCAATAATAGCTAATTCTGTCAATTTTAAAGAAATAACACTACTTCTCTGTTGTCCTTGTGATCCAAATGCACTTAAATCTCTTCCATTTAGAAAAACTAAAAAATCATCTCTATGAACTCCATAAGTAGTAAATCCCTTTTGTATATCTATTTTTCTTTTATTTTTTAACTCCTTTAAATAATTTTCTTGATAAGAAGACATATATTTTATTGAAATTACTTCTTTGTTTTCTGTTACATCTTTATGAATTTTCTCAATTTTTTCTGCTATTTTTTCTAAATACAGTCTTCTTTCATTAAAAATTTTTTCACCATATTCTGCTAATTTTTCATCCCAAATTTCTAGCATTTCTTCTGGTTTATTTTCAAATTTAATTTGTCTTAAATAAATATTTCGTTGTTCTAATGTTTTTAAATATTGATTACAATAATAAATATAACTGGGTTTTAATTGTCCAATCATCATATCTAAAAATCTTCTTCTCTTATTTGGACCTTGCTTAATCATTTCCATACTATCAGGATAAAAGAAAACTAAATTTATCTTTCCTAAAATCTCACTTAATTTTTTTACTTTTATTCCATTAATAAAGAATGTTTTCTTTTCCCCAATTTCAATTCTAATTTTACCTTCTCTATCTTTTCTTTGATAATATACTTCTACAATAGCCTCTTCTTTTCCACTCTGAATTAATTCTTTTTCTTTTTGTGTTCTAAAAGATTTCGCAAATCCTGATAAAAAAATAGCTTCTAATAAATTAGTCTTTCCTTGAGCATTATTTCCATAAAAAATATTTTTTTCTTTATCCAGTTCTATTTCTAAAGATTCATAATTTCGAAATTGATTCAGTCTTAATTTTTGTATATACATTTTTGGACCTTCTTTTTTAATCCTTTAACTTAATTGGTAAAATCATATAAGTATAATCCCCTGTTTTTTCAATTGGTCTTATAATGCATGGTGATATACTTGTTCCCAATTCTACATATATTTCTTCATCTTCTATTACCTTTAAACAATCTAAAAAATATTTAGGATTAAAACCAATTTCAATATTTTTTCCTTCTGTTTCAACATACATTTCTTCTTTTGCATCACCTGTTTGGTTAGTACAAGCAATTGTAATTTTACCAATATCCACCATTAATTTTACAGGATATCTTTTTTCTTTTTCTGTAACTGAAGATGAAATTAAACTAATTCTTTCAAAACAATCTTGAAACTGATTTTTATTTACTTTTATTCTTGTTTCCCAATTAGAAGGAATTACACTTGCATAATTTAAAAATTCTCCTTCTAATAATCTAGTAACAATCTTGCAATTTTCCATTTCAAACAAAGCTTGATTTTTAGATACTCCAATTTTTATTTTATCAAAAGAGTCTAATATAATTTTATTTACTTCTATTAAAGTCTTTCCAGGAATAACTGCTTTGAAATCTCCTACTTTTTCATTTAATAATTGTTTTTTCCAAGCTAATCTAAAACCATCTACTGACACAACATTTAAACAATTTGAAGATACTTCAAATAAACATCCTGTAAAAATAGGTCTATTTTCTTCTGTACTAACTGCAAAAATTGTTTTTCTTATCATATTTTTTAGTGTATTTTGTTCTACTTCAATTGCACTTTCAATATTAATTCTTGGTAATTCAGGAAATTCATCAGGGTTCATAGTTGCTAATTTATATAAAGAGCCTTCACATTCAATAACAAGTAAATTGTTTTCATTTAAATAGATATGAATTTCTACATCTGGTAATTTACGGATAATTTCACTAAACATAATAGCATTAACAACTGTACTACCCTCTTCTTTTACTTCTGCTTCCATAATATATTCTATTCCTATTTCTAAATCATAGGTTGTTAATTTAATTTCTTTATCATTTGTTTGAATTAGAATTCCTTCTAATATAGGCATTGTTGTTTTAGATGCAACAGCTTTAACTACGGAATTAATAGCTTTAAGGATTTTTTCCTTTTCACAAATAATATTCATGGCAGTTCTCCTTTTTTAATATAAAATAATATTAGTAGTAATAGTAGTAGGCTATGTGGATAATGTGGATAACTGTGTTAATAGTTCATATCCCTAATAAAAATGATGTTAATAACTTTGTGGAAAACTTTTCAATTTATCCACAATAGGAAAAAAATAGAAGTGGATAAGTCATTTATACACAGTTTATTTACATGTTATTCACAATGGTATGTGGATATCTGTATAAATTATTTCCGTAAGTAATTTTACGTTTTATTACTACAAACATTTATTTAACAAACAAACATTTTTGAAAAAATAGTACTTTTCTTTTTATTTAAAATGAATCATCATTTAATAAAATATTTTTTAAACTATCCACAATTAATTTAGTATTGGGGATATCTTTTATTTCTTTTTCTATTTTATTGTAAGCATGCATAACTGTAGTATGATCTCTTTTACCAAATTCTTTTCCAATTGCAGGAAAAGACTGATGAGCTACTGTTTTACATAGATACATAGCAATTTGCCTTGGATAGGCAATATCATTAGAGCGGTTAGATGATTTTAAATCTCTTTTATCAATGTTAAAATATTTGCAAACTGTATCTTGAATGAATTCAATAGAAATTATTTTTTCTTTTTTCATAACAATATCATTAATGGCTCTTTCTGCTAATTCCTTTGAAATTGGACCAGGAATTAATGTAGCATGTGCTATAATTTTATTTAATGCTCCTTCTAATTCTCTTATATTAGTGTCTACTCTATTGGCAATATTCATTAATATTTCATCATCTATTACAATATTTTCAGAACTAGCTTTTTTTCGTAAGATAGCAAGTCTTGTTTCATAATCAGGAGCAGAAATATCTGCGATGAGTCCCCATTCAAATCTAGATTTTAGTCTTTCTTCTAATAATTGAATATCTCTTGGAGGTTTATCACTAGAGAGAATAATTTGTTTTCCGTTTTCTCTTAATGTATTGAAGGTATGGAAAAACTCTTCTTGTACGGTATCTTTTCCTGCAATAAATTGAATGTCATCAATTAATAAAACATCAATATTTCTGTATTTGTTTCGAAACTGTTCTGTTTTGTTGTCTTTTATAGCATTAATGATTTCATTTGTGAATTTTTCAGAAGTAACATACAAAACATTTTTAGATTTATCATTTTTTAAAACAGTATTAGCAACAGCATGCATTAAGTGTGTTTTTCCAAGACCAACTCCACCATATAAAAATAAAGGATTATAGGCTTTAGCTGGAGCTTCTGCAACTGCTAAGGATGCAGCATGTGCTAAACTATTGTTTTTTCCCACTACAAAAGTTTCAAAAGTATAATTAGGATTAATACTAGAAGATACTGGAACATCATAATTAATAGATGTAGATGTATTTGAAGTAAAAGAATCTTTTGTTGATTCTAGTACACAAGAAATTTCATAGTATTTTTTCGTAATTTCAGCAAAAGTATTTACAATTAAATCATGATATCTTGTATTAATAGTATCCATTTGAACATCAGAATTTGCTTTTAACACAATTTTGGAATCTGTCATACTTTCAATTTCTAAAGTTTTAATCCAAGTTTCATAGGAAATGGAAGTAAGTTCACCTTTTAATAAATCTTTTGCTTTTGTTAGTAATTCATTCATTTCTTGCCCCATTTTATTCTTCAATCCTTCCTAAAAGTTATTCACAGGTTTATCCACAGGTGTTGATAACTCCATAAAAATAGGCAAAAAGTTATCAACAATCATTATTATGTAAATCGATAAAAGCCTTATTTCCCTATTATTTTTCCTATCATATCAAAATAAAAAGAATAAAGTCAATATAAAATCAGAATTTGATAAGAAAAATTTAAAAAATATTGACATTTACTACTTATTTAATGTATAATAGCTATGCCTTATAATTTTTAAGTAAATATATAAATGAAGAATATAGATAATGCTTCAAATTTGGAGGGAGGGACTGAAATGAAAAGAACATATCAACCTAAGAATAGACAAGAACAAAAAGAACATGGATTTATGAAAAGAATGAAAACAAAAGCAGGTAGAAAAGTATTAAAAGCAAGACGTTTAAAAGGTAGAAAAAAATTAAGTGCATAAGAAAATAAAAGGGGAAGAGTTGGGAGAGAGGTGAGATAGGCTTACTTCTCTTTTCTAAAATTATATGGAAACATTGAAAAAAAATTATGAATTTAAAGTAGTTTTAGCCAAAGGAAAAAGTTATTATGGAAAAGTTTTAAAGGTCTATATAAAATCAAATGGCAAAGATAGGAATAGAATTGGAATAGCGATTCAAAAAAAGATAGGGAAGGCAGTTGTAAGGAATAAAATAAAAAGATGGATTCGTGAAGCATATAGAAAAATAGAACCACAATTAGAACAAGGATATGATATTATTTTTTTGTGTAAAAATAAAGAATCCGTAGAAAAAATGGACTTTACCACAATTGAAAATGATTTAGAATTTATTTTGAATAGAGGAATACAATGAAAAAGATTTTATTATTCTTAATCAAGATTTATAAAAGATTTTTATCTCCAATTTTTTCACATTTGGGAATACATTGTAAATATGAGCCCACATGTTCAGAATATACAAGACAAGCTATTGAAAAATATGGGGCTTTAAAGGGAAGTTATTTAGGAATAATAAGAATTTTAAGATGTAATCCTTGGTCAAAAGGGGGATATGACCCTTTAAAATAAAAAAATATTGAAACTAATGTTAAAAGTTTTGTTGTTTCAAAAGAAAGGATAAAAGCATGGATTTTATTGCAGATATTTTTGGATATTTACTAAATTTTATATATGAATTTGTGAATAATTATGGATTGGCAATTATTATATTTTCTATTATATTAAAGATTTTATTATTACCAATCTCAATTAGTCAACAAAAAACATTAAAAAAATCTCAAAAAATGCAAGAAAAAACAAGAGAAATACAAGAAAAATATAAGGGAAACCAAGAAAAAATTAATACGGAAATGATAGAATTGTATAAAAGAGAAAAAATGAATCCTTTTTCAGGATGTTTTAGCTCTATTATACAACTAGTTCTATTAATTTCTATTTTCTTGATTGTTAGTAAACCACTTACTCATATGAAAAAAGTTGATCCTGAATTAATTCAACAATATACCGATGAAATAAAAACACAATATCAAGAAGAAAATAAAAACTTGAATTATACGGAAATAGCGATAATTAAAGAAAAAGGATATACAGACGATAGAGTATATCTTAATATGAATTTCTTAGGATTGGATTTAAATAGTGTTCCAATGCAAGAATATACAAATTGGAAAGTATATGTGATTCCAGGATTATATATTATTTCTTCTTTTATTTCTATAAGAATTACTTCAAATATGAACAATAAAAAGAAGAAAAAAGAAGAAAATAGAGAAAAGAATGAATTGGACGCAATTGAGCAAGCCAATAAGAATATGATGTGGTTAATGCCACTTATGTCTGTAACCATTGCAATTATTGCACCTTTAGGTTTAGCTTTGTATTGGTTGGTGAATAATATTTTAGTTATGATAGAAAGATTAGTAATCAATCATTTTATAGGAAAAAAAGAGGAGGATGAACAAGAATGAGTAAAAGCATCATTTCAGAAGGAAAAACTACAACAGAAGCAATTGAAAATGGTCTTAAAGAATTAAAAATGAGAAAAGATATGGTAGAAATAAAAGTATTAGAACAAGAAGATAAAAGAAGTTTTTTTAGTATTCTAGCTCCAAGAGTAGTAAAAGTAGAATTAACAGTAAAAGAAGGAGTAGAAAATAGAAGATTTGAAAAAAAATATGAAGATATACCACATCATGAACCAATTGGAGAAAAGGAATTAAAACAAGCAGAAGAAAATTTAGAAAAATTTTTAAAAGACTTTACAGAAAAATTATCAGGAAGAATCAAATATAATATCAAGTGTACAAATGAATTAATAACAGTATCTTTAATGGGAGATAATATTAATTTTTTAATCGGATATAGAGGAGAAGTTTTAAACAGTTTACAAATTGTGGTTTCTGGAATTGCTAATAAAGGTTTAGAACAAAGAGTAAAGGTGTTATTGGATATAGAAGGATATAGAGAAAAAAGATCCAAGACATTAGAAGAATTAGCAGAAAAGATTGCAAAAACAGTAATAAGAACTGGGAAAAAAGTAACATTGGAGCCAATGACTGCTTTTGAGAGAAAAATAATTCATTGTAAACTACAAGAAAATAATAAGGTAAAGACTTATAGTATTGGAGAAGAGCCAAAGAGGAAAGTAGTAATTGCATTAAAGTAAAAATAAAGTAAATAGACAGAGGAAACGAATGATTCGTTACTCTGTCTATTTTTGTTTTAAAAGAAAAAATCTGCTTTTTGTTCTCAAATCTTGCGAAAGTATGTTTTTTTTGATATAATATCAGTTGTCATAAAATAGGAAATCAAATAATAGAGTAGATGAAGTATAGAAAATTACTTAAAGCAAAGATATAAAGGAGGAGAAAAAATGGCAACAATAGTCGCTATTTCTACGGCACCAGGAATTGGAGGAATTGGGATTATTCGAATGAGTGGAAAAGAATCTTTTGATATTTTGGATAAAATTTTTAAAACGAAAAGTGGGAAAAGTATTGTTCCCGTAGCAAATGCAATAAAATATGGCTATATTGTTAATCCACAAACACATGAAGTAATTGATGAAGTTTTAGTTTCTTATTTTATGGAACCTAAAAGTTACACAACAGAGAATATGTGTGAAATTAATTCCCATGGTTCAACGATTGTTATGAAACAAATATTAGATTTATGTATAGAAAATGGAGCAAAACTTGCAGAACCTGGAGAATTTACGAAACGAGCTTTTTTAAATGGAAGAATAGATTTATCACAAGCAGAAGCGGTAATTGATATATTAAATGCAAAAACAGAAAAAGAAAGTAAAGCTTCTATGCATCAATTAGAAGGATATTTGTCAAATGACTTAAAAAAAATAAAAGAAAAATTATTAGAAATAATGGCAACTATTGAGGTTGGAATTGATTATCCTGAATATGAAATAGAAGAGGTAACTAATTTAGATTTAGAGAATAGTTTAAAACAAATTTTAAAAGAGTTTCAAATATTAGAAAAAAGTTTTGATAAAGGAAAAATTTTAAGAGATGGTATAAAAGTGGCGATTATTGGAAGACCAAATGCTGGAAAATCTTCTCTTTTAAATTGTTTACTAAGAGAAGAAAGAGCAATTGTAACTGAGATAGAAGGAACTACAAGAGATACCATTGAAGAATATATAAACATTGAAGGAGTACCTTTTAAAATTATTGATACAGCAGGTATTAGGAAAGCAAAGGATGAAGTAGAAAAAATTGGAATAGAGAAAGCAAAAGAAATGGCAGAGGAAGCTGACTTGATTATTGCGATTTTAGATAGTAATAAACAAATAGAAGAAGAGGATAAAGAAATATTAGAAATGATTAAAGGAAAAAAAGCCATTATTGTATTAAATAAAGTAGATATTTTGAAAAAAGAAAAGCCAATTATACCTGATAAAGAGCATAAAATTATAGCTATTTCAGCAAAAGAAAAAACGGGAATTGAGGAATTGTATCAAGAAATGATAAATTTATTTTCTCTAAATAAGATACAATTACAAGATGAATCACTTATTACAAATGTAAGACATAAAAATGCTATTACAAAAGCAAGAAAGTCAATTGAAAAAGCACTAGAAACAATACAAAAAGGATTACCAATTGATTTGATTGCAATACCTGTGAAGGAAGCATTAGAATCAATAGGAGAAATAACTGGAGAAAATGCTTCAGAATCGATAATTGAAGAAATTTTTGCAAGATTTTGTTTGGGAAAATGACAAAACATAAAAAATAAATATGTTAAATAAACTAAAATATGAGCAAAAACAAAAAATAACTTAAAACAATATTGTCAAATAGTTTACAGAACAATTTTTTCTGTTCCATAGAGAACCGGAAAAACACTAATAAGAAGGAGTAGAGCAATATATGAAATATGAAGCAGGAGAATATGATGTTGCTGTTGTTGGTGCAGGACATAGTGGATGTGAAGCAGCTTTAGCAACAGCGAGAATGGGAAAGAAAACTTTATTATTTTCTATTAGTTTGGAAGTAGTTGCAAATATGCCATGTAACCCTAATATTGGAGGTACATCAAAAGGTCATTTAGTAAGGGAAATAGACAGCTTAGGAGGAGAAATGGGAAAAAATATAGATAAAACGTTTATTCAGTCAAGGATGTTAAATACATCTAAGGGACCAGCTGTTTATTCATTGAGAGCACAAGCAGATAGAAAAAGATATCAAGAAGAAATGAAACATACACTAGAAAAGCAAGACAATCTTTTTATAAAACAAGCAGAAATCATAAGGATTGGTGTAGAAAATGGCAAAGTAAAAGAAATTGAAACCAATATAGGAGCTATTTATCAAGTAAAAAGTGTTATACTAGCTACAGGAACATATTTAAAAGGAAAAATTTTCATAGGGGAAAATTCTTTTGAAAGTGGTCCAGATGGAGTATTTCCAGCTAATCAATTATCTGAATGTTTAAAAAACATGGGAATTCAGTTGGTAAGATTTAAGACAGGAACACCTGCCAGAGTTAATAAAAAAAGTATTGATTTTTCAAAAATGGAAATACAAGAAGGAGATAAAGAGATAGTTCCTTTTTCTTTTGAAAATGAGCCAAGACAAATAGAACAAGTTCCATGCTATTTAACATACACAAATGAAAAGACACATGAAATTATCAGGAAAAATTTACATAGATCACCTCTTTATTCTGGAAAAATAGAAGGAACAGGGCCAAGGTACTGTCCATCCATTGAAGATAAAGTGGTTAGATTCAGTGATAAAGAAAGACATCAAATTTTTATTGAACCAATGGGATTAAATACAGATGAAATGTATGTACAGGGGATGAGCTCATCTCTTCCAGAAGATGTTCAAATCGCCATGTATCGAACAATTCCTGGGTTGGAGCATGTAGAATTCACAAGACCTGCTTATGCAATAGAGTATGATTGCATTGACCCAACAGAATTAAAATTGTCTTTGGAATCTAAAAAAATAGAAAATTTATTTTTTGCTGGACAAATTAATGGTACTTCTGGATATGAAGAGGCAGCTGCACAAGGAATTATTGCAGGAATTAATACTGCATTGAAATTAGATGGGAAAGACCCTATTATTTTAGATAGAACAGATGCTTATATTGGTGTTTTAATTGATGATATTGTAACTAAAGGAACAAATGAACCTTATCGCATGATGACATCAAGAGCAGAATACCGTTTATTATTAAGGCAAGATAATGCGGATTTAAGATTAACAGAGATAGGACACAAAGTAGGACTAATTTCTGAAGAAAGATATCAAAAATTCTTAAGGAAAAAAGAAAATATAGAAAAAGAAATAGAAAGATTAAATAAAACAATCATAAAACCAACAGAAGAAGTAAATTTATTTTTAAAACAGAATCAATCGAGTCCAATAACAGGGGGAGTTAAACTTGCAGAGTTATTAAGAAGAACAGAGTTAAATTATGAAAAACTAGCCGAAATTGATAAGGAAAGAAAAGAACTAAGTAAGCAAGAAAAAGAAGAAATAGAAATTCAGGTAAAATATCAAGGATATATTAAACTGCAAATGGCACAAGTTGAGAAGTTTAAAAAATTGGAAAGAAAATTGTTACCACAAGATATTGATTATAATCAAATTAAAGGTATTTGCTTAGAAGCAAGACAAAAGTTAAATAAGCATATGCCAAGGTCTGTAGGACAAGCTTCTAGAATTTCTGGAGTTTCACCTGCTGATATTTCAGTATTACTTATTTATTTAGAAACATTGAAAAATAAAGAAAAAAACTAAAATATATTTGTTTTAGCTTATTTCAAATATTGATAGTGTAAAGTAATTTATAAAAAAATGTATGGACGATTTTAAATGCTCACTCTTCGAAGAAACTACTTGAAGTAGAAATTATGAAGAAGGAATGAAGATGATATGAAAGAGGAAATATTTTATCAAAAATTAGAGGAAAGTTTTTCAACACAAAATATAAACTTAACAGAAATGCAGAAAAAAAGGTTTTATGATTATGCAAATTTATTAATACAATGGAATGAAAAGATGAATTTGACTGCAATTACAGATATGGAAGAAATTATATTAAAACACTTTTTAGATTCTGTTACTGTTTTACCATGGATTCCTGAAAATAGTTATGTTATTGACATTGGAACAGGAGCAGGATTCCCAGGCATACCGATTCAAATAATGCAACCTAATCATATGGTGTTGTTAGACTCACTTAATAAAAGAATTACTTTTTTAAAGGAAGTAATTCAAAATTTAGGACTACAGGAAATAAATGCTATTCATGGTAGGGCAGAAGAAAAAGGACAAGAACAAAAAAATAGAGAAACATTTGATATTGCAGTTTCAAGAGCAGTAGCACCTTTAAATGTTTTAGTAGAATATGGATTACCATTTGTAAAATTACAAGGAAATTTTCTATGTATGAAAGGAAATAATATAGAAACAGAAATAAAAGAAGCACAGAATGCTATTTGCAAATTAGGTGGAAGAATAAAGGAAATAAAAGAATTTACCATAGGAAAAGAAAAATTAAGTAGAAGCATAATTGTAATTGAAAAAATAAAGAAAACTCCAATGATTTATCCAAGAAAAGCCGGAAAACCAACTAAAGAACCAATTATATAAAATATTTTCTGGTGAAAAATAATTTATAAAATTTCATAAAATTTATTGACATATTTCTCATATTTTTATATGATGAATATGTCAAAATTTTTGGAGGGATGATTTTGGGAAAAGTAATCGCAATTGCCAATCAAAAGGGTGGAGTTGGTAAAACAACTACTGCCATCAATTTAAGTACAGTTCTTGCAAAAAAAGGGAAAAAAGTATTAATGATTGATGTGGATCCACAGGGAAATGCAACAAGTGGTTTTGGAATAGAAAAAGAAATCGATATATCTATTTATGATGTTATGATTAATGATGTACCAATGGAAGAAGCTATTAGAAAGACAAATACTAAAAATCTTTTTGTATGTCCATCTACAATTAATCTTGCCGGAGCTGAAGTAGAACTAGTATCTATGATTTCAAGAGAACAAAGATTAAAAGAAAAAATAGATGAGATAAAAGAAAAGTATGATTATATGATAATTGATTGTCCTCCATCACTAGGACTTATTACATTAAATGCTTTTACAGCATCAGATAGTGTTTTAATTCCACTGCAATGTGAATATTATGCATTAGAAGGGCTAGGACAATTAATGAATACTATTAACTTAGTAAAAAAACACCTGAACAAAAGTTTGGAAATAGAAGGAGCTTTGCTTACTATGTATGATGCTAGAACAAATTTATCTAATCAGGTTGTAAAAGAAGTTAAAAATTATTTTGGAGAAAAAGTATATAAAACAATTATACCAAGAAATGTTAAATTAAGTGAAGCACCAAGTTTTGGAATGCCAATTACAGAATATGATCCAAGGTCAAAAGGCGCAAAATGTTATGAAAAATTTACAAAAGAGTTATTAAAAATGAATGAAAACACGACAAAAGCGAAACATATGAAATAAAGGAGGAATTAAAATGGCAAAGAAAACAGGATTAGGAAAAGGGTTGGATGCACTATTTGCAAATAATCCAATTCCACAAGAGGAAGAAATACAAGAAGGTGAAGTTGTAAGAAATTTAAAACTAATTGAAATTGAACCAAATAGAAATCAACCTAGAAAAATTTTTGATGAAGAATCTCTAGAAGAATTAGCTTCATCTATCAAAAGATATGGGGTAATACAACCAATTATTGTAAGTAAACAAGAAAATTATTATGAAATTGTTGCGGGAGAAAGAAGATGGAGAGCCGCTAAAAAAGCAGGAATATCAGAAATACCAGCCATTGTAAGGCAAGCTGATACCCGTACCAAAAGTGAAATTGCTTTAATTGAGAATATACAAAGAGAAAACCTAAATCCAATAGAAAAAGCAAGAGGAATTAAGCAATTAATTACACAATATGAATTAACACAGGAACAAGCAGCAGAAATTTTAGGAATGAAAAGGAGTACTGTTGCCAATAGTGTTAGAATTTTGAATTTAGACCCAAGAGTTATTGATTTAGCATTAGAAGGAAAGTTATCAGAGGGACATTGTAAAGCATTAATGGCAATTCAAGATGCAGATAAGCAATATGAAGCAGCAGTTGGAATTATTAATAGAGGAGAAGTGATAAGAGACGTAGAGAAAAAATCTGCTGTAAAGAAGAATATGAAAAAAGAAGAAATTGATAAATATGAGGCAATTTATAGAGATATTCAAGATTCTTTTCAAGGTTTTTTTGGAACAAAAGTAAAATTAGATGCAGGAAAGAGAAGTGGAAAAATTATTATACAATATAATTCCAATGAAGATTTAGAAAGAATCCTATCTTTAATTAAATAGAAAGAAGGAATTATATGAATCACATGGTTGAATTTATGAGAACAGATACATTTTTATGGATTATACTTCTTATTAATATTATATTATTGATTCTGTATATTACAAATGTAATTTATATGAAAAAAACAAAAAAAGAATATTATAATTTTATTCAAAAATTGGGGAATGGAAATAATATAGAAGATATCTTAAAACATCAGTTAAGTAAATTGGAAGAGCTAGATAGTAAAAATCAAGAATTATATGCTTTTTGTAAGGACATCAATCAAAATATGAAGAAATGTATTCAAAAAGTAGGAATTATAAGATATAGTGCATTTAAAGATGTAGGAAGTGATTTAAGTTTTGCAGTTGCCTTATTAGATGAGGAAAATTCAGGAATTGTTTTTAATGGAGTATATTCAAGTGAAGCATCTAATATTTATGCAAAACCAATCATAAAAGGAGAATCTAAATATAGAATTACAGAAGAAGAAAAACAGGCAATTCAAATAGCAATGCAAAAGTAACTTAAAAATTAACAAAATTTCCTATTGACAAAAACGTAAGAAAATGTTAATATATATACTGCTAGCTGGTTTAGCTAGTAGCCATACGGAGAGGTGGTCGAGTTGGTTTAAGGCACCAGTCTTGAAAATTGGCGTAGGTGTGAGCCTACCGTGGGTTCGAATCCCACCCTCTCCGCCAATTTTTTGTTTAGGTTACGTCTTATAAAAAAATTTGAATATAATATGGAGTAGTACCCAAGTGGTGAAGGGGACTGTTTGCTAAACAGTTAGGTCCCGAAAGGGGCGCGGAGGTTCGAACCCTCTCTACTCCGCCAAAATAATACAAGGCAAAAACGCTTTGTATTATTTTTTTTGTTGAATAGGAAATTGATTTTTCCATTCAAAAAAAAATAATATAAATATATCTAAAAGATAGAATAAATTATATATTAATAAAATAAATATAAATGATAAAAATATAAAAATAAATAAATAAAAAATAAATAAAAATAAAAATAAAAAAAAAAAAAAAAAAAAAAAAAAAAAAAAAAAAAAAA
>CALXRW010000016.1 GCA_944390965.1 uncultured Clostridia bacterium | reverse complement strand
TTTGTTTTAAGTAATTTCTTCGAAGAACGGGCGATTAAAATCGCCCCTACATTTTTTCATAAATTACTTTACACTATTAATTTATTTTTTGCATTATATCAAAAACCTGCATAAAAAGCAATGTCGCTATTGAAGACACTTCCGAATGGGACTATTTTTTCCCATTCGGAAGTGTCTTCAATAGCGACATCCATTTTTTAATTAAATCATACTTAACAATGACATAAAATGGAATAGCAAAAAGATGTCTGTAAAAATGAAAACAGCTGTTAATCCTAATATAACACTAAATAGCTTATTTCTCTTAATCCATGCCATCAACTTATTTTTCTTTTTCCCAATTTCCAATGTGTTTGTATATTCATTATATCGAATACGAAATAGCTCGTCCTTTGTTAACTCCATAAAAAATCCCTCCTCCTACCTATATATATGTAGGAGGAATTTATTTATTCCTAAAATCGTTCTTTTAATTACGACATTTTATTTAAAGCTTGCTTTATTTTTTCTGCTAATGGCTTGGTAATCCCTTTTAATTCTGTTATCTCCTCTATGCTTGCATCTTTTATCGCATTTATTGTTTTAAATTTTTGCAAAAGCATTTGTTTTTTCTTTTCTCCTATTCCTGGTATTTCATCTAATTCTGATTTTGTGATTTGTTTATCTCTTATTTTTCTATGGTATTCAATTGCAGTTTTATGCACTTCTTCTTGAAAATTTGTTACAAAATTTTTAATGGTTTCTGATATTGGAATTTCTTTTCTTTGTTCATCAATTAACGCCCTTGTTTTGTGCCTATCGTTTTTTACTAAGCCAAAAATAGAAATTGGTAATTGATATTTGTCGATTGCTCTTCTAATAGCTCTTATTTGGGTGATTCCTCCATCTGCAAATATCACATCTGGTAAAGTACCAAAACCACCATTTGGATTTTCAATGGAATGTTTTAGTCTTCTCGTTACCACTTCTTCCATACATTTTGGGTCATCTTGTTCTAATACTGTTTTAATTTTAAATCTTCTTGATAAGTTTCTTTTTATAATACCATCTTGTGCTACACACATACCTGCTACCATAAATTCTCCTGATGTATTAGATATATCGTACATTTCAATTTTTCTTGGTAATATTTCAAGTTGTAAAGTATCTTTTAGTTCTTGTAAGATGTTCGTTTTTTCTTTTAGTTTATTTTCTAATGTTATTTTACTATTTTTTTCTGCCATTTCTACAAATCTTAGTTTTTCTCCCTTTTGTGGTGTTTTTAGTTCAACTTTTCTACCAGCTTTTTGAGTTAAAATTTGTTCTATTGTTTGTTTATCTTCAATTTCTTGTTTTAACATGATTCTATTTGGAAGTTCTTGTTTTTGTAAATAGTATTGTTTCACAAAGTCTGTCATAATTTCTTTTTCTTCCATTTCATTTACATTGTTAAAAAAGTAGTGTTCTCTTCCTATCATTTTACTTCCACGAACAAAAAAGATTTCAATACAACATAGCAAATCGTTTTTTGCCATTCCCAATACATCAATATTGTTCTCAGAAATATTAGAAACTTTTTGTTTTTCTGATACATTTTCAATCGCTATTTTTTTATCTCTAAGCATTGCTGCTTTTTCATATTCCATTTTTTCAGATGCTAGTGCAATTTCTTTTTCAATTTGTTTAATGATAGGCTCTGTTTTTCCTTCTAATAACATTAATATTTGATCAATTTGTTTTCTATAATCTTCTTTTGATACATATCCCATACAAGGTGCTAAACATCTTTTTATATGGTAATTTAAACATGCCCTCGTATTAGATTTAAAGTTTTTACATTGCCTAATTTGAAATTTTTGTTTAATGAAATCAACCATTTCTTTTGCTGCACCACTATTGGCATATGGTCCAAAATATTTAGCACCATCATTTAATATTTTTCTTGTAATTACAACATTTGGGAAATCTGACTTCACATCTACTTTAATATAGGGATAGGTTTTATCATCTTTTAGTAACACATTAAATTTGGGACTATTTTTTTTAATTAGGTTACATTCTAGAATAAGGGCCTCTGCTTCATTATCTGTTACAATATATTCGAAATGGTCTATTAAAGAGACCATTCTCTCAATCCTAGCTGTTTTGTTATTTTTCCTAAAGTATTGTCTTACTCTCTTCTTTAAAGATATGGCTTTTCCTACATAGATAATGTTATCTTCTTTGTCATGCATAATATAAACTCCTGGTTTGTTTGGGAGTTTTTTTAATTCATCTTCTATCTGAAACATGTTTCTTTAATCCCTTTCTAATGCTTCATTTCATTATTATTATATCATTGTATCTATTAAAAGGCAATTTTCTATTGAAAATTTAGTTGCACTTTTTTCCCTTTTATAGTATTATATAGCAAGTGTAATTTAAAAGTATAAAAATAGAAAAAGAAAGGAGTTTGTAGTATTTGTGATTTAGCGCCAGGACAGCATTTTGCTGTTGACGAGGTTAGAGCTTATCGAAATATTCGGCGGATAGCTCTATGGCTTGGTTAGTCAAAATTATTAGTATAAAAATTAATAGTGATATTAAAACAAAAGCTAATAAAAACCTACTTTTAAATTCCACCATATTTTTACTTGGGTATTAAATTTAAGCACTTTTGCTTATGCTATTTATTGTGTGCTTAAAAATTTAACACCTTTATGTTAGGAGGCACTTTTATGTGTGGAATTGTTGGATATATAGGTGATAAAAAAGCAAAACCTATATTAATTAATGGTTTATTAAAATTAGAATACAGAGGATATGATTCTGCTGGAATTTCTACTTTAGAAAATTCTGAAATTAGTTGTGTAAAAAATAAAGGCAGAGTTTCAGAATTAAATGATTTAGCTGAAAAGCAAAATTTAGATGGTTCTATTGGTATTGCTCACACAAGATGGGCAACCCATGGTAAACCTTCTTCTGAGAATTCACATCCTCATATGGATAATAATAAAGCATTTAGTGTAGTTCACAATGGAATTATTGAAAATTACAGTGAACTACGAGATTTTTTAACTAAAAAAGGATATCATTTTTTATCTCAAACTGATACAGAGGTTATTCCCAATTTAATTCATTATTATTATTTTCAAGACACTTCAGATGATAGTGCTAAATTTTTACGTGCTGTAAAAAGAGCATGTGATGATTTAAATGGAAGCTATGCAATTGAAGTTATTAGTTCTTTGTCTCCAGATAGAATTATTGTTACTCGTAAGGATAGTCCTTTAGTCATTGGAAAAGGGAAAAATGAAAATTATATTAGTTCAGATATTCCTGCTATTTTGTCTTTTACCAAGGATTTCTATTTATTAAATGATAATGAATATGTGGAAATTTTTAAAACCGGAGAAAAATTTTACGATAGGAATCTAAAATCTATCAAAAAGGATTTAAAAAATATTGATTGGGACGCTACTGCTGCCGAAAAAGATGGTTTTGAAGATTATATGCTAAAAGAAATTTTTGAACAGCCTAGGTCTATTAGAGAAACAATTGGTTCTCGTTTAAGAGAAAATGAGAAAACCGTATTAGACGATATTTGTCTTTCAAAAGAGTATTTAGCAAGTCTTAATAAAATTTACATTATCGCTTGTGGAACGGCAATGTATGCAGGTTTAGTCGGCAAATGTTTAATTGAAAATTTATGTAATATTCCTGTTGAAGTAGATATTGCTTCAGAGTTTAGATATCGTAATCCAATTATTGATAAGAAAACTCTTGCTATTTATATTAGTCAATCTGGCGAAACTGCTGATACCATTGCAGCTTTAAAGCTTGCAAAATCTAGAGGAGCTACTACTCTTGCCATCTCCAATGTAATAGGAAGTTCTATTACCAGAGAAGCTGATTATTCTATTTATACACATGCTGGTCCAGAAATTGCAGTTGCTTCTACTAAAGCTTATACAGCACAAGTTACTTTACTTAGTATTATAGCCATTTATTTTGCAGAAACTCTAGGTAGTTGTAATAAAGGCTTATTGAACGAATTAAAATCTGATATTTTTAAATTACCTGAACAGGTAGAAGAAATTTTAAGTAATTTAAATGATTTAAAAGCTTTTGCTAAAGAAGTTCATAGGGAGCATGATGTCTTTTTCTTAGGAAGAGGAAATGATTATGCCGTAGCTTTAGAAGGTTCTTTAAAATTAAAAGAAATTTCTTATATTCATTCAGAAGCATATGCTGCTGGAGAGCTAAAGCATGGTCCTATTGCTTTAATTGAACCTGGAATCACTGTTGTTTCCATTCTTACCAACCCATTACTTTTAGAAAAATCTATTAGTAATATTCAAGAAGTTGTTACTCGTGGTGCCAAAACACTTGTGATTACCAACCAAGAATTGAAGAACTATAGTTTTGATATGGTATTACGAATACCTAAGACTAATCCATATCTTTCTCCTGTTCTTTCTGTTATTCCTCTTCAATTATTTGCTTACTATATTTCCAAAGAGAAAAAATTGGATGTAGATAAACCAAGAAATTTAGCAAAATCTGTTACTGTAGAATAGATATTAAAGTTTATCTTAGAAATCACTTGTTTTTTATGTGAACTGGTGGTATAATAAAAGTTATCCATCTTAGGATGAGATTAAAGGAAGGGGTTGTTTTCATGGATTACACGATTGACTTGATCTTCCCGCACTGCTTAGTGCATGACCCTCATTGGTGGCCCTATATCCGAAAGATAGTAAGTCGTTATTGTTCTACACCAGTTTGGGCGAGGAATGTTTGCCACGTAAGTTCAATCAACGATCGCGAACGGCTTCTGATCAAATTGAAGGATGTCGTAGCTATTGACCAGGAAAACAGAACGTTGATTTCTTTTAAGAAGGTCTTCTGATCCCCCATTAAGACCAGGTTTCAACTGAAGCCTGGTCTTTCTTTATATAATAAGTTGCAAAATTATCAATAAAATAGCACCTGGTATTCCCAATATTCCTACAAAAATAGAAGTAAAGAAATTAAGACCTATTGAAAATCCCCATGCTCCTCCAATCAAGTTAATAATATATATTAAGACACCACCTAAGACAGAATTTAAAATTAATTTAAAAATACTTTTTAATGGTAAAATAAAAATTCTTCCAAATAAAAATAGAAAGACAATACAAGCTAAAAATGTAATTACACTATTACCATCCATTTGTCCACCCTCCCTGTTTTTATATTTTTATGTTTGGAATCGGACAAATATTCTTACTTTATACATGGAAACAAATTCTGCACTACCAAAATAGTAGTGCAGAATTTGTTTCCATGTATAAAATTATGAGGCATTTCCTTGTTCCATCTCAATTGCCTCTAGCATATTACGTACTAATTTCTGATTTTTTGCCTTTTTTACTAAATAATCTAGTTTAGATTGATTCGCTTTTATTTGATAAGTATAATAATCAATTAATTCCTCTTCTGCATATTCAAAATTCTTATTTGCAGTTTCTAGTTCTCTTTTTGTTTTCATTAAACTTTTCATAATTTCCATATCTTTTTCCTGTTCTGTTTGCTCGATTACTTTTTCTTCTTTTTTGTATTCTTCCCTCATCTTAAGTTCCTTTCTTTTTCTTATTTTTAGTAATTTCCCCGAAAAATTGGCAATTAAAATTACCCCTACATTTTTCATAAATTACTTTACATGATTTATAATTACTATTATATGCATAATTTTCTAATTTATACCAAAATTGATTTTTTTTGCAATTTGTTATATAATATATTTATGTCTACATGACATAGTACATTATGAGGAGGAAGATAGTATGACGTATCAGTTGACTGTGGAATTCACAATGGTTACTCCGGAAATTGCCGAGTTTATGAAAGTATGTAAACTTGAGCAAGCTGGAAATTGCTTCCGGAAGACTGGCAATCTGAGCAATATGCTAAAGCTTGCAAGTCACGTTACAAGTCTCCAAGTTGAGCCACAATTGCGCGACCGGATTCGTATGATTTCAGTCGTGCCGACAGATGCTAAGTAATAAATATCTTTCCCGCCCCCTCTCCGTTGAGAGGGGGTTATTAATTTGTTATTGTAAATATAATAATCGATATGCTCTGTACCAAAAATAAGGTAACAATATTGGAAGATAACAAATTATTTGTTGCTTCAACCACTCCTGCTCTACTATTATTCTCTTTGGTATGGTGTTTTTGAGATTCAAAGAAAGTAATAAGTTCTGGCAAGCTTGTTACAAATCCTAATAAAATACCAATGATTTCTTCTCTTATTTCTAAATGATAGCACAAAATTTCTAAACTATTGCTTAATTGATCCCCTATTAAAAATAGTAGATAAGATGTAAGAATTAAGCAAAAGATATAAAAAAGTGTTTTTCTCTTTTTACCATGAATTTTCTTTTCTTCTTTTTGAATTTCCTCTTCTAGCTCTTTTTCTTCTTTCGATAAATATTTTTTATGTGTATTTTTATTAATTGTAAAAAACAAAAAGGTCAATAATATAAAAACAGGAATTAAAATGGATTGTGTTTGCATTTGAAATTTTATCATAAGGATTGGAATGATAATAGTAATAATTACAAGCAGAATATCAATTTTAATGGCAGTATTTTTTATGATTTTTCCATTTTTATTAATGATAATAGAAAGTAAATATTGTAAAAAATTGATAATGTTTGAACTTAAAATATTAAAAATTCCTGCTCCAATTAATCCTGTTCCTGTAGAAAAGGAAACGGTAAGAATTTCTGGCACAGAAGTAGCAAATCCTGTAATATTTCCTACTGTTCTAGGCTTTAATCCAAGTGTCTCTGCTAGCCTTCTTAAAAGACCTACTAATATATATTTTGCAATTATAACAATGATAAATGCTAAAAATATAAATTTTGTAAATTCTAATAATATCTCCTGCATTTATTTTCTCCTTTGTATTTATTGTTTCATTTTTTTTTAATTATATAACTGCTTAGCAAAAATGGCAATTTTTATTGCAAATTTTGCAAAATTATAGTAAAATAATTTTACTTATTTTTAAAGGGTGTGGATTTTTATGAATATTCAAATTGGAAAAGTATATCGCCATTTTAAAGGAAATTATTATTATGTAGAAAATATTGCTAGGAACTCGGAAACCCAAGAAGATTATGTTGTTTATAAACCCCTTTACCCAAGAGAAGATGCTTCTTTGTGGATAAGGCCATTATCGATGTTTTTAGAGAAAATAGATTCATCTAGACCAGATAATATTACTAAACAAACACATCGTTTTGAATTAGTAGATGAAATTAACAAAAAATATTAAAGGAGATTATTATGTTAGATATTAAATTTATAAGAGAAAATCCTGATTTGGTAAAAGAAAATATTAAGAAAAAATTTCAAGACCATAAATTAGAATTAGTAGATAAGGTTTTAGATTTAGATGAAAAAAGAAGAAATCTACAATTACAAATTGATACTTTAAGAATGAACCGTAAAAAGTTAAGTGACACTATTGGTGGTTACATGCGCGAAAAGAAAATAGAAGAAGCTGAAAAAGTAAAATCTGAAGTTGCTTCTATCAATGCTGAAATTTCCTCTCTAGAAGAAGAGGAAAATAAGGTTGCAAGTGAATTACGAGAAATTATGTTAAGAATTCCTAATATGATTCATGATTCTGTTCCAATTGGTAAGTCTGACGCAGAAAATGTTGAGTTAAAAAGATATGGAGAACCAATTGTTCCAGATTATGAAATTCCTTATCATACAGAAATTTTAGAAAATCTAAATGGTATTGATTTAGATTCTGCCCGTAGAGTAGCTGGTAATGGTTTCTATTATTTAATGGGTGATATTGCTAGATTGCATTCTGCAGTTTTAACTTATGCAAGGGATTTTATGATTGAAAAAGGATTTACTTATGTAATTCCTCCATTTATGATTAGAAGTGATGTTGTTACTGGTGTTATGAGTTTTGATGAAATGGATAGTATGATGTATAAAATTGAAGGGGAAGACCTATTTTTAATTGGTACAAGTGAACATTCTATGATTGGCAAATTTAAAGATCAAATTTTAACAAAATCTGAATTGCCTTATACTCTTACCTCTTATTCTCCATGTTTTCGTAAAGAAAAAGGTGCTCATGGTATAGAAGAACGTGGTATTTACCGTATTCATCAGTTTGAGAAGCAAGAGATGATTGTGATTTGTGAGCCTGAAGATAGTTATACCTGGTATGACAAAATGTGGTCATATACAGTAGAACTTTTTAGAAGCTTAGATATCCCTGTTAGAACATTAGAATGTTGTTCTGGAGATTTAGCAGATTTAAAATCTAAAAGTGTTGATGTAGAGGCTTGGAGCCCAAGGCAGAAAAAATATTTTGAAGTGGGAAGTTGTTCTAATTTAACAGATGCCCAAAGTAGACGCCTTGGTATCCGTATTAAAGGAGAAAATGGAAATTATTTTGCTCATACTTTAAATAATACAGTAATTGCTCCACCACGTATGTTAATTGCTCTTATTGAAAATCATTATCAAAAAGATGGTTCTGTTTTAATTCCAAAAGTATTACAGAAATATATGGGTGGAATTGAAAAAATAGAAAGGAAATCAATATGCAAATAAAAAGTGCTGAATTTAAAATATCTGCTGCTAGCTCAAAACAGTATCCAGATGGAGATTTTCCCGAAGTTGTTCTTGTGGGAAAATCAAATGTGGGAAAATCTTCTTTTATTAATACATTAACGAATCGAAAAGCTTTAGCTAGGACAAGTAATACTCCTGGTAAAACAAGACAAATTAATTTTTATTTTATAAATTCATCTTTTTATTTTGTAGATTTACCTGGTTATGGTTTTAGTCAAATGTCTAAAATGGAGCAGGAAAAAGTAGGAAAATTGATTGAAAGTTATCTGATTTGCCGTAAAAATATTACTCTTATTTTATTCCTATTGGATATTAGACATGATCCTACAAAAGATGATTTGTTAATGTATCAGTTTTTAAATAATAATCAGTTTCCTTTTGCAATTCTTGCGAACAAGGCAGATAAAATTGCACCTACCAAAATACCACTTTATTTGGATAACATAAAAAACAAATTAAAAATAGATGATGATATTGTTATTTTACCTTTCTCTTCTGAAAAGAAAATTTTTACAGATGATGTTTTAAATTTATTAGATGAATCACGGATTAAAATTATAATAAATTTATGATTGGCAAAAATTAATAGTCCCCAGCTAAATTCATAGCTGGGGATTTGATTCAATAACTCTTTTTTTTTATTTTTTTCAAGCTGGGTCGGTCAAGACCGACCCCTACAAAAAATTATTTATCATTCATTATTAATTATTCACTATTCATTAATGATACATGTAGGGGCTTGTCTTGACAAGCCCAATTACTTTATAGTCTCGTCACAAGGCTAGTCCTTACACATCAAATTATTCATTTGGCAAGTCATTTACTTTTTTTATCATTTTTAATGCTTTGGGTCTTTCCAAAACAATGACATGTCCACAGCCTTTACATTTTAGTTTAAAATCTACTCCGACTCTGGTAATTTCCCATAAATCACTTCCGCATGGATGCTTTTTTTTGGTTTTTACAACTTCTCCTACTTCAAATTCCATTTTCTTTTATCCTTACTTATTTTTTGCTTTAAGTAATTTCTTCGAAGAACGGGCGATTAAAATCGCCCCTACATTTTTTCATAAATTACTTTACACTATCTAATTTTTTCATATCTTTTAGCAATTCTATCTTTCCCTAATACTTGCATGATTTCATATAAGTCAGGTGTGTTTGCTCTTTTGGTGAGAGACACTCTTAAAACAGTGCTAATATCTCCAACATGTCCCGGATAATTTTCTGGATTTGCTTTGTATTCTTTTACTTCTTTAGCATATCCCATCTCTCCAGCTAATTCTTTAATTTTATCAAACCATGTTTGCTTATCATCTTTGTCATCATAATATTTCTCTAAATATGTTTTTACTATTTTGTGAATTGTTTCTTTATCTTGAATCAATTGATATTCATATGGTCTTGTATCTTTTTCATATTCTACATCATACATGTATGAAATATTTTCTTTTACATCTGCCCATTTGCTAATATCTTTTCTTGGTTTTTTATTTCCTCTTTCTATAGAAAATACTTTTATGGCATAAGATTTATCTTTTAATAAAGTTGCTAATTCTTCGTCATATTTTTTTGCCCATTCAAAAGATTTTTCATAGATTTCTTCTGCTGTCATTTTGGATATTACAGTCTTAGATACATCTAATAATTTTACCATATCAAATAGGGCTCCACTTACACTCATTTTACTTAATTGTAATTCAAATTCTTCCATAGGTTTATCTGTATTTGCTCTTCTCCAATTTTCAAAAGAAGAATTAGCAATATTTAACAAATATTCTTTTACAGCTCTTTCTGGTATCCCTTCTTGTGCATAATAACTCACTGCCGCTTCTGGGTCTTTTCTTTTACTTAATTTTCTTTTATTTCCCTCATCGTTTTTCATAATTGGTGCAATATGTGCATATTTAGGTGGTTTGAATCCCAATTCTTGAAATAATTGTAAATGTAATGGTACTGAAGATAACCATTCATCTCCTCTTATTACATGTGTTGTTCCCATCAAATGATCATCCACTGCATGTGCAAAATGATAAGTTGGTAATCCATCTGCTTTAATAATTACAATATCTTGATCATTTTCTGGAAAATCTACATTCCCTTTTATCACGTCATGATGCTTTATTTTTCTATCTTCTCTTCCTGGTGATTTAAAACGAACAATATACTTCTCACCCGCTTGGATTCTTTTGATGGCTTCTTCTACTGTAATATTTCTACATTTAGCCCAGACACCATAATACCCTGGTCTTATTTGTGCTGCTTCCTGTTTTGTTCTAATTTCTTCTACTTCTTCTGGTGTACAAAAACATGGGTAGGCTTTTCCTTGCATAATTAAGTATTTGGCATATGCTTCATAAATTTCTTTTCTTTCACTTTGTTTATATGGACCGTAATTCCCTTTTTCTTCGCTTTCATTTATCATGCCTTCATCTGGTTCTATATCAAATTCTTTTAATGCTTCTACAATTCCACTAATTCCATTTTCAACTTCTCTTTTTTGATCTGTATCCTCAATTCTCAAAAAGAATACGCCTTCTGTTTGATCTGCTAATTTTCTTGCAATCAATCCCTGATATAATCCACCAATATGGACAAATCCGGTAGGACTTGGAGCAAATCTGGTAACAATTGCCCCCTCTTTTAAATTCCTTTTTGGGTATTTTTCTTCATAATAACTAATTTCTTTTGCATTTGGAAATATAATATTTGCTAAATCTGTATAATTCATATGATTCTCCTCCTATAATATCTTTTTAGTAATTTCTTTGAAGGACGGGCGATTAAAATCGCCCCTACATTTTTCGGGTAATTTCTTCGTAGAATGGGTCGCCGTGGGCTGCGACACCCTACATGCTAATTATTCATTATTCACTATTCATTTTTCATTATTCATTAATTTTATTTACAATATTACTAAATTTTTTAATGAATAGTGAATACAATATTTCAAAATTCTATTTTATGCCATCTAATATCGCTTACACTTCCATAATAATTGGTAAAATCATTGGATTTCTTTTTGTTTTTTGATATACATAGTCTCTTAAATTTTCTTTTAATGCAGATTTTATGGTTGTCCAATCTGTTATATGCATGTCTTGACATTTTTGCATTTCATCTTTTACTACTCTTTTAATGTCTTCCATTAAATTTTCTGACTCTCTTACATATACAAAACCTCTTGATATAACATCTGGTCCAGATACTACTTCACCACTTGCTCCATTCATGGTTAAAACAATAATAATTAATCCGTCTTGTGATAAATGCTGTCTATCTCTTAATACAATATTTCCTACATCTCCTACTCCTAATCCATCTACTAGTATTCTACCAAATGGAACAGTTCCTGTTAGTCTTCCCATATTTTCATTTAATTCTAAAATTCTTCCATTTGTTAACATGAAGATATTTCTATAGTCAATTCCCACTTTTTTTGCTGTTTCACTGTGTGCAATTAATTGCCTATATTCTCCATGAACTGGTATAAAGTACTTTGGTCTTACCAATGAGATCATTAATTTCTGTTCTTCTTGACATGCGTGTCCTGATACATGAACATCTGCTAAAGAACTATATACCACTTCTGCTCCAATTTTCATTAAATCATCTATTACTTTAGATACTAGTTTTTCATTTCCTGGAATTGGTGTTGCAGATATAATAATTAAATCATTTGGTGTGATTTCTACTTTTTTATGGTCTCCCATTGCCATTCTAGTAAGAGCTGACATTGCTTCACCCTGACTACCTGTTGTAATAATTACTAATCTATCATCTGGGTAGGATTTTATCATGTCTATATCAATAAAAGTATTTTCCGGTACATTAATATACCCTAGTTCCTGTGCTGTTTCAATCATATTTATCATACTTCTACCACAAACTGCTATTTTTCTTCCATACTTGACAGCAGAATTTGCAATTTGTTGTACACGATGTACATTAGATGAGAATGTAGCTACTACAATTCTTTTCGTGCAATTAATAAATAGTTTATCAAACACATCCCCAACTGTACTTTCGGACATAGTATAACCTTTTCTCTCGCTATTGGTGCTATCTGACATTAAGGCTAAAACACCTTCATTACCAAGTTCTGCTAGCCTTCCAACGTTCATTCTTTCTCCATCAATTGGAGTATAATCTACCTTAAAGTCACCAGTATGAATAATCGTCCCTACTGGAGTTTTAATTGCTAAAATTACTGCATCTGGAATACTATGACAACTTCTAATGAATTCTATCTTAAATTTTCCAAGTGTAATGGTTTGTCCTTGTTCTACAATATTTAACTTTGTTTTTCTTAATAATTTGTGTTCTTCTAATTTATTGCTAATTAAACCTGCTGTTAGTCTTGTCGCATAAATTGGAACATCAATCTGTTTTAAGAAATAAGGAATTCCTCCAATGTGATCTTCGTGGCCATGTGTGATAATTAGTCCTTTTATTTTTTCTTTATTTTTTTCTAAGTAAGTAATATCTGGTATTACCAAGTCAATTCCCAACATGTCATCTTCTGGGAAAGCCACACCACAATCTACTACAATTATTTCATTTCCATATTCAAATACGGTTATGTTTTTCCCAATTTCTTGTAATCCACCTAATGGTATGATTTTTAAAGTGTCTTTTTTAAATTCAACACCCTTTTCTATTTTTTTCTTTCTAGGTTGCCTTGGTGTATAGGGTCTTTTTTTCTTAACATTTTCTCTTGTTTCTGTTTTTTCCACTTTCTTTTTCTCTCCTTTTCTTTTCATACGTAAAAAACATAGAACAAAAAAAGACATTTTGTTCTACTTCCATTATTATATCTTTGTTTTCCGAACATTTTTACAATAATAGTTTTTCGTATCTCTTTATAACTGGAAATTATTATACTATATTTTTCTCTTGTTGTCAATCATATGTTGCCATATACCCCATTCTGCAAAACCCAAAGTTATACAACTATCAAAAAGGACATAGATTTTAACAGTTTATAAAATAGCTCCCAAAATTCCTGCATCATTTTGCAATTCAGCTGTCACAATCTCTGGCAAATTCTCTTCATTAAATGTCATATTTTTTTCTTGTATTTTCGTAGTTAACTTTGGTATTAACAATTCATCATAATAGGAAAAACTTCCTCCTATTGAAATTATCTCTGGTTCAAATATATCTATTAAATTTCCGATTCCAATAGCAAGATTTTCAATATATTCTTGCATTACTTTGTCTAAATTTTCATTTTCTTCTAGCATAATATTTAAAAGTTCTTTTCCTGTTATATCTTTTTCTATGTGTAATTCTTTTTTCACTTCTTGTTTTAAGGCACGTATAGACCCATATGTTTCAAAACATCCCTTCTTTCCACAAGTACATTGTCTTCCCCCTTTTTCGATTACCATATGTCCTATTTCAAAACCAGAATATTTTTTAGGTTCTAATAGTTTTCCCTCTAAAAATACTGCACCACCAATCCCTGTACCAAAATTTATAAAAATACAATCTTTTGCTTTTTTTAAGCTACCATAGTATTTTTCAGCCAATGCTGCACATTTTCCATCATTTCTTAATGTGATTTCTGTATTTGCAAATTCTTTTTTTAACTCTTCTACTAAAGGAAAATGGTAAAGTTTCAAATTGCCAGCTTTTATAATATTTCCATTGGATATAGTTCCTGGACATGCAATTCCAACTTTTTCTATTTCTTCTCTTGTTCCTTGGTTTTCAATTAATGTTCTTGTAATTAATTCTTTCATTTTTTCTAACAAGTTGCTTTCTTTATTTAAATCTTCTTCCACTTTATATCGTAATTTGCCATCTTCTACAATTCCCACTGCAATATGGCTACCACCTAAATCGATTCCAATTTTCATACTCTACTCCCTTCTCCATTTCTTGTTTTAAGTAATTTCTTCGAAGAACGGGCGATTAAAATCGCCCCTACATTTCAAGAAATTTCTTCGTAGCATGGGTCGGCGAGGGCGCCGACGCCCTACAAATAGTGAATAATGAATAATTTTTTGTAGGGGCAGTCTTGACCGACCCGAAATTTTGAACTATACCCACGAATTATTCACTATTCATTTTTTCATTAGTTAAAAAAGTTAGGAATCCCTCTGGTTGGAACTCCTAACTTCTATTTTTATACTCCATATGCTGAGAATAGGAATGATCCCATATAAACTTGGATACATGGTACTAATACAACAATAACGAAGAAAATTAATAAAACACCTACTATTGCATACACAACTTGTGGTAATACTGCCATGATTTTTTTCATTATGTTGTCAATATCAATTTCCATATAATCTACTAATTTTTCCATCATTTCTGTTAAATCTGTTTGCATTCCTATTTTTAACATTTCTGTTGTCATTGGACTAGAAAGTCCTGATTTTTCGAATGGTTCAATCCATGATTGCCCCACAATAATATTGTTTATAGCTGCTTCTATCATAGATAACATAACATAGTTTTTGACTACATTTTTACTAACTTCCAAAGCATCTTGAATTCTCGTTCCATTTCTTACATTTAATAATACAGCTTTCATAAGTCTTGAAAAATCTAATGCATAAATCAATTTTCCAAAAATAGGACATGTGTACTTAAAGTAATGAAAATTGTATTTTCCCACAGGTGTCCTAACATATAAGAAAATTCCAGCGGCTATTCCAGCAATAATAAAGACAGGAATATACCAATATTCCATAATATTGTCTACCACTCCTGAGAACCAAAGTGTAATAGCTAGCAATTCTTCTTCTGTTCCTAAGGTATCGAAAACATTTTGGATAGCTGGGATAGCAATAGCTGTACCTGCAAATAGCATAACTAGTAAAACAACAAATTGTACAATGTTAGGTATTAAAATTCCTTTTACTTTTTTATTTAGTCTTTGTGATTCTTCCAAATATTTTACTGCTTGCTCCAAAGAGTTGGTAAGAGAGCCTGATAGTTCCCCTACTTTTATCATATTGATATAAATATATGGGAAAATATTAGAATAGTATTCCATAGTAGAATACATAGTTTCTCCGGCTTCTACTCCTGCTAAAATATCTTCTAATATTCCTCTTAGCATTAAGTTTTCTGTACTATCAATAATGGTACTTAGTGCATGAATATTATTAAAGTTCGCCTTTTTTAGTAAATAAAAATTTTGTGTAAAAACAATAATATCCCTTGTTTTTATTGGTGTTGTTTTTGCTAAAAGCATATTAACTCTTTTGGCAAAGGACATAGATTTTCCCTTTTTTAAGATATTATCGCCTTCAATAATTTCTTCTATTCTTTTATCCATGTTTTTGGCATTCTTCTTTTTATTTACTGTTTTTTGTTTTCTTTGAATTCCTTGTACAACGGATATTGGCATAAAACCATTTCTTTTAAGTTTGCTAATTAGGCTATGTTTGCTTGTATCTTCTACACGGTTTGTTATAACTTGTCCGTCCTTGGTAGCAGCCTTATATATGTAAACTGGCATAATTCTCCTCCTTACTTTTTAATTTTCAATTGCATAATCGTCCTATTTAAAGTTTCTATATTCTTTTCTTCTATTTGTGATTTTGCTTGTTCTAACGTAATTTTTTCCTCTACAAATAATTTGGCAATAGAATTAATTAAGCTAACATTTCCTTTATCTAAATTACTTTGAATAGCATCCTCTATTTCAGATACACTGAATTTTTCTTTACGAATACATCCTGCAATAACATTATCTACTACCATAACTTCAGGAAGCATAGCTAGTTTTCCATCTGTACCTTTTAATAATCTTTGTGATACTACTAACTTTAATAATGAAGAAATTAAATATTTGATACTTGCTTGTTCTTTTATTTCGTAAAAGTTAATCATTCTGTCTATCGTTTCTGCACATGATTTAGTGTGAAGTGTTCCAATTACTAAGTGTCCAGACTCTGCCATATCAATAGCAGCTTCCATGGTTTCTTTATCTCGAATTTCTCCAATAACTAATATATCACAATCTTCTCTTAAGGAATTTTTTACTCCTTCACTAAAACTTAATACATCTCTTCCTAGTCCTACTTCTTTTTGAACAATAATAGATTTTTTACATTCATGCTTATATTCTACTGGGTTTTCCAATGTTAAAATTTTTCGATTTTGTGTTTCGTTAATTTCATTAATTAATGCATTTAATGTAGTAGTTTTTCCAGAATTTGTTTTTCCTGTTACTAACATAACTCCTTGAGGTTGATATGTCATACGTCTAACAATATCTGGAACTCCTAAGTCTTGAAATTTAGGTAATTCTTTTCTAATTAATCTTAATGTTAAAATAGGAACATCATCAGATAAAGATATATTAACTCTTAGTCTGATATCTGCATACTCAAAAGATGTATCAAGTCTTTTCTTTTCTTTAAAAACTTCATCTTTATCTACATTTCCTCTTACAAAATAATCATAAATTTCATACATATCATCTTGTGTAAGAACTGGCATTTCAGAACATTCTACCAATGTTCCATTAATTCTCAATGTTGGTTTTATATTATAAATCAAATGAACATCAGATGCTCTCTCGTCTATTGCTTTATCTAGCACTTTTTCAATTTGTATCATTTGTTTTCCCCCTTAAATATCTTTACATTTTTTGGATAATGTTTTCATATTCTATTTTTTCATAGATTACTTTACACTATCAAATATCTTGTTTTAAGTAATTTCTTCGAAGAACGGGCGATTAAAATCGCCCCTACATTTTTTCATAAATTACTTTACGCTATCAATATCTTTGCTTTTTAAGTAATTTCTTCGAAGAACGAGCAATTAAAATCGTACCCACATTTTTTTTAATTACTTTGCCCAATTCTAATAAATAGATAATTTTTTGTTTACTTCATCTAAATTTGTAATTCCGCTTATAACTTTTCGAATTCCATCAATTACTAATGGTTCATATCCCTCTTTTAACGCTTGTTCCCTAATTTCTAAGCTTGAAGCATTTTTTGTAATTAGTTCTTTGATGGTTTCTGACAACATTAAAATTTCAAAAATACCAATTCTATCATAATATCCAGTGAAATCGCAATCTTTGCAACCTACTGGGTCATATGTTTTCTTTCCTTCTAAATTAAGAGATACATGATATTTTTCTTCTATTGCACTAATAACAGCTTTTTCTTGCTCATTAAATTCTCTTTCTCTTGCACATTTCTTACACAATTTTCTAACAAGCCTTTGTGAAACAGTAGTCGCTAATGTACTGGCAATATCATAGTTGGATACTCCCATCTTTCTTAATCTTGTTACGACTTCTACACTATCAATTGTGTGAATTGTTGATAAAACATAATGCCCTGTTTGACCTGCTTGCATTGAAATTTCAGCTGTCTCATTGTCTCTAATTTCTCCTACTAGTATAATATCTGGGTCTTGTCTTAAAACAGTTCTTAATGATCCAGAAAAACTTGTTTTAGGATCAATTTCAATTTGATTTAAACCTGGAATACGAATTTCTACAGGGTCCTCAATTGTTGTAATATTAATTTCAGGTCGATTTAAATAATCAATAATACTATATAAAGTTGTAGTTTTTCCTTCTCCTGTAGGAGCAGCTACAATCGTAATACTATTTCTTTTGTTGAATCCTTTATTTAAAATATTTTCGTCTCCTGGAAATCCAAGTTCAAATATTTGCTTAATATCTGAGTTTTTCTTTAATAATCTTAGTACAAATTTTTCTCCATATATATTTTTTTGTGAGGAAACACGTATATTATAATCTGGGTAAGATAAAATTCTACCGTCTTGTGCTTCTTGTTTTTCTTGGTGCATGTTAGAAATTGCTTTTAACCTTCCTACAATTTGCGCTTGTTTTTCTTTTTCTGCACTCGTAACGGTAATTAATTCTCCATCCACTCTATAGCGAATCCTTACTTGATTTTCTAGAGGTTCAATGTGGATATCACTAGCTCTTTTTGTAAACGCCGTTTTAATTACAGAATCTACAAATTCTGTAATATCTTTGCTTGCTATAATTTTATCTTTTACTTTTCCTTCTAAAGATTCAATAATTTTCTCAATGTTACTTTCAAAAGTAATATATCTTTCCATAACAAGACCTTTATTTAAAAGTAAAAGTCTTACTGTTTCCATTGATCTTCTATTAGAGGTATCTGCAAAACAAACTTTTATTTTCCCTCCAGATATGTCAAAAGGGATTGCTTTATTTTGTCTAATGACATCTGTAGATATATAGTCGGTTGCATTAATAGTAATATCTTCTGGTTTTAAAAGAATTGGCGTCTCTCCCAAAATATCTGCAATTTCCTTAATTAACACCTCGTCATTACATAGACCTAATATATGTAAAATATCTCCTATTTTTTTATTAGGTTGACTTCTTTGATATTCAATTGCTTTATTAATATCGCTTTCTGATACGATACCTCTTCTTACTAATTCAATTCCTATTGGTACTTTTGCCATTCTCTTTCCTCCTTTGTTATCCATCTTCTAATCATTATTATACTATATTTTATTTTTTTTCGATAGATTTCTTATCAATTTTCAATAAATTTCCAATTATTTTCTTGGTCCATACTTACTTTCATTTAGTGTTTGGTATAAAGGATTACTGGTATCATTTATAAGTAAAAATACTCCTTTTTGACCTGCTTCAAAAGTTGTTGATAAATCTGTTTGTCCAATTTCACCGTTTTCATCCACTGTTCGGTTTGTTGTTTGATACAAAAATTCTACTTCTCTATTTTGCGTGCTATATCTTGGTATCCATACATACATATCTGTGATTTTAGTAATAACTTCTCCTATCAATTGTTCTTTGTTGTCTTTTGTTACTTTTGTTCCATCTCCTACTTCTAATCCTTCTATTTTCATAGCAATTGCCCAATTTTTATTTGTATAATTATACCAAGTTGTATCATTTTGAGAGATAATTCTCCACGTTCCATCTTCTCCATATTTTACAGGAACATATTGTTCACCTAATTCTGGTTTATTGGGAATAATTAAGTTTTCTTTTGCTTTTATTTTACTTAATTTTACCATTTCCATTTCTTTCCCTACTTTATAACTAATGGTGACCTCTATCGTTTTTACCAAATCTTCTACAGTATTGCCATTTTCTTGATAGGGTATGATGGCGACGTCAACTTCATATCCAACTGGAATATTCATTTGTTCCACTATTTTTTGTACATTTTCTTCTGTTACTTCTGTATAATACATTTTTTGTGTTTCTTGAATAATTTGTGTAGCATAAGATGTTGCTTCTGAATTTCTTTTAGCACTTTCTGTGTTTGTATAAATATTTACAAATACAAGCATAACAATAGGTACTAATATAATGATAATAGATACTGCTATTGTAATATCAATTCCCGTTAGTCCATTTTTATTTTTTAATTTTTCCTTCATTTAGTCACCACCTAATATGACAAAATTTTGTAATATCAAAATTATTATGTTGGATATGCATAAATAATATCCTATCGGAAGAATATTTCCATTTTCTTTATCTTTTTTTATAGCATATTTTATTGCACGTAATAAAATAAAGAAAAGAGTTAAAATGACAGTTAGCTCAAAGGCAACTGTGCCTGAAAATGTAATGATTAACATACATAAAATTAAAATATCTATTGTATAATTTTCTCTTCCTTTTTTTTGTAATAACAAGGTGTTCATGAGAAGAAAGAAAGACATGAAAAATAAATATATAGCATATCTATACATATTACTTTTTCCTACTATATATAGATATAATATATATGCAAAATTTACAATTACCCCATATAAAATCACTTTTTGGGAGATAAATCTTTTTTCTTTGTCCATTCCTGCTATTAAAAGCAATGCAATAAAATATAAAAATCCAAAAATTAAATAGATAAATTTTGCAATATTAATTGCATAAAAGTCAATATTTAAGGATAGCGCAAAACTTAAAAATATAATTCCCGAACATATTTCTATAAAAATATAACGTTTTCCTATTTTTTGTGAACAGTATCTACATTTTCCTTTTAAGAAAACATAACTAAATACAGGAATTAAATCTAAGAATCCTAATTTATGATTACAATTAGGACAAAATGAACGTTTATGTGTAATATTTTCTCCTATAGGAATACGATATATTGCTAAAGTTGCAAAACTTCCTATGAGTAACCCTATTATAAAAATAATGATATAGATAAAAAGTCCCATGATTTCCTCTTTTATATAGAAGAAGGCATATATATGATAGATACATATGCCTAAATACATAATTTTATTTTAGAAATTAGTATTATTATGCAAATATTCATTTACTTTTTCTAATTGAGCATTTTCATTTGTTTGTGCGTCTTTATATTCTTGAGCTCCTTCTTTTGTTTTACTAATGATTCCATCATTGTCTAATGCAATCATAAGTGTTACCCCTGCTAAGATAATTAAAACAATAATTGTTACAACTAGAGCTACTAATGTAATACCATTTTGTTTTTTAAACATAAAACTTCCTCCTTATTGTATTATATTTTTTGTATATATTTATAAAAAATAAATATAACCGAATTTATTTAGAACCTGGTTTTGAAAATAATGTTTCATCATCTTCATTTGTTGATGAACCCCCACCACCGGTTCCGCGTGGTAGAGCCTCCTTGTCCTCCTGTGTTGCTTCCTGCTGTATTATTTTGTCCACCAGAGCTTAATGACTCAAATGGATTTGATTTCCCTGCTTTGTATTCTCCTGTTATTTCATACCCTTCTAGTTCTGTAGCATCAATTTCATACATAACATTAACTGGATTTGTGTCTTGTATTTCTGCTGAGACTAATTCATTTTCTATTTCATTTGGAGTTTCATATGCCACTTTGTTTGGTATTGTTTTTCTAGTAGGCACATAATCATATAAAATCACTCCAAATATTAATACAATTGCAATGAGAAGTAAAAGAATAATAAAAATTTCTTTAATTACTGTTTTTACCATATTACACCTCTTTCCTATGATGTTGCATTATTGGTATTATCAACTGTATTATTTCCAGTTTCATTCGTTGTATTTCCAGTAGAAGTATTTGTATTTTCTTCTGTATTTGTAGTATTTTCTTCTGTTGTTGTACTTGTTGCTGCTGGGGCATTTACATATAAGTCTCTTACAATAAATGTTGCTGTTAGGTTTCCATTTGCATTTGGTACCATTTTAAAATTTTCTATTTTAAAGCCTAACTCATCATCATTTTCTAAATCTGAAATAAAATCTGTAATAGAAATATATTGTCCTGTTACTGTTACATTTAGATTTCTAGTTAATGATGTACTACCACTTGTAAATAAAAATCTTGCTCCTAATCCTTCTTGCTCTGCATAAAGTCCCATTTTTATCCATAATGCTTCTATTTCATAGTTTAATATTTGTCTTGCTTGTTCAATATCAGATTCACTACTAAATGTTACTTTATTTTGGTAATCTTGTTTTGCTGTTAGAAGTTTTTTTCCTTCACTGTTTAATTCGCTCATTTTACTAGGATAAGTAATGCTTGTTAGCCTTGAGATTTCTTCTATAGTATTATCAAGTTCTTCACTACTATTTTTTATGTCTTGAATTCCTAGTAATTTTACATTTCCAATTTTTATTTTTCCCATTAAACCTAATACAACAACGGCAATTAATAATACTATGATAACAGAGATTAATATTTTTTTCATGGCAAATCTCCTTCTATAGTAACTTTAATTAAATTATCTTGCATAATTCCACTATCTGACTGAATATTTAGTAAAATATCTTCTTGTGTCAATTTTGTTTTAAAGAATCCTAATTGCTCATATCTTAAAGCTTGTGCTTTAATAACAATGTGTTTATCTGTTGTATTTTCAATTGATGTTAGTTGCACTCCCTCTGGTATCACTGACATGATTTTTACTAATAAATTAGGAATACTATTTCTAGTTTTATACTTTTCTTCTATTTTTGCATTTAAATCATCTAAATTTTGTTTTAGTTGTTGATATTCGTTTGTTATTTCTTTCACTTTCGTAATATCAGATTCAATTTTTTGAATTTCACTATTTGTTTCTTGTAGTCTTTGTTTTGCTTCTCTTTCTTTTGCATTAATGCTATTAGAAAGTGCTATAGATAAAACTGTATAAATGATAATAATAAATGCTAATCCCACTGCACTTCTTAGTAGTCCTTTTTCAATACTATCTAAAGCTCCTTTTAAGCTCAAATTAATATTTACTTTTTTCTTAGGTTTTTTATCCCCTTTTTCTCCCATTCCTTTTACAAGGTTATCCCAGAAAGATGGTTCTTTAAAATTAATTTCTTTTTCTCCTTCTCCCAATCCTTGTAAAGCAAGTGCAATAGCTGAATTTACTTCTATATAATCTTTCACATTAATGTTAGTTGCAATGGTAGATAAAAAATATGGCTTTAATATTTCACAGGTTGTTCCCCCAAAATATTGCTCGAAATATAAGTCAATATTATTAATAATTGCCATGGTACCTGTAATGTAAATTTTGTCAATTGTAATAATATTAGATTCCATTATTTTCTTTGTTTGTGTTACAATTTTATATAAAGTGGGCATAATATACTCAAGATATTCGTTCTTTTCATCTTGTATTGCCAATTCTTCGGAAGTATAAATTGTAGTATTTTTGCAGATTTCATACGCTTTTGCAAAAGAATTTTCCTTCATGTTAATTTCTGTAAGAATATCTCCCATACCCTCTTCTAATGTATCTATTTGATAAATTTTTCCATTTAGTATTGTGGTAATTCTTGTTTTGTCTTCTCCATTTACAATAATAGCATTATCTTTAGGTCCAATTTCTAATAGATTTGGTATACACAAAGGCAGTGGACTTACAGCATTTAGTCTATATCGATCTAATTGTTGACTTCTTTTAACAAGCTCTGTTTTATTTACACTAATATGAATTGCTTTAATGTTTTCTTTATTTTCAATATTATTTATAAGAATATATCTTGACTCTAATGCATTAACATTATATCCCTTTTCTTCACACAAAAATTCGAATTCTGTTTGTACTACTTTTTTTAAGTCTTTTTTATTTAGCATGCTAAACAAGTTGAAATAGTTGTACATTTCTTCGGATAGATTTATGCTAATAGCACTTTTATAGCTAAATGTTTCTTTTATAATTTGTTCAATAGCTTCATTTATCTGATCATAAAATTTAATGCCAAATGCTTCGACTTTTACGCTGTCTTTTTCTTTTGACACTTTTGCATATTTAATTAAATTATTTTCTATATACAAACCTAAGCAACTTGGCATAATAACTCCTTTATTTTTTTGTTTTTATATTATTAGAATTTGCAAAAATTCTATTTACATACTTTGTAGATTTTATATGGTTTTCCAAAAAAAGTCATACTTTTTTTATTTTTATCGCTTTTAGTTATATTTTATATTTTTTTCTACAAAAGTCAATAAGTTTCATGGAATTGTAATGCAATTGTAATATAGTTGTAATATTTCCAAATTGGTATATTTTTTTCATTTTGTGGAAAGATATAAGTAATATTTTTTGGGAGGGATTTTATGGCAATCGAAAAACATTTAAAATTGACAGGCACTTCTCCTATTTCTTGGAAAGATGCTATTGTACAAACTGTTTCAGAAACATCTAAAACTATAGATTATTTAACCGAAGTGACTGTTTTAGAGCAAAAGGCTAAAATTAGCGGTTCTAAAATGGTAGAGTATTTTGTTACATTAGATTTAACCTTTACAATTGATAATGATAGGAGGAGTTGAAAAGGATGGAACCGATTGAGACAAAAAAACAGTATCAAGAATATGTAAATCAAAAGTCACCCAATTCTCCTATTTTAAAAAACTGTTTTAATAGTTTTTGGGTGGGTGGTCTTATATGTGCCATAGGGCAAATAATTTTAGAATTTTGTAAATACCGAAACATTGAACTTTCTTTATCAAATACGATAGTTTCTGTTATTTTAATTTTTATTTCTGCTTTTTTAACAGGCTTAAATATTTTTAATAAAATTGGTAAATTTGCAGGAGCCGGTTCTCTTGTTCCTATTACTGGTTTTGCAAATTCCATCGTGTCTCCTGCCATGGAATATAAATCTGAAGGTTATGTAATGGGAGTTGGTGCAAAAATGTTTACAGTTGCAGGTCCAGTCTTGGTTTATGGAATTTCTGCATCTATTCTAGTAGGTATTATTTATTTAATATTTAATACGCAAGCTATTACATTAGTTTAAGGAGGTGTTTGCAATGCAAAAATTAGGAAAACAAACACTAAAACTAGAACACCCTGTTACCATTTTAGAAACCGCATCCATTGTGGGTCCTAAGGAGGCAAATGGTCCTCTTGCCAAATATTTTGATCAATGTTTAGAAGATGAATTCTGGGGTGAAAGTACTTGGGAAAAGGCAGAAAGCAAAATTATAAAAGAAACAGTTAATATTGTAATTGGGAAATCCAAACTCCCACAAGATAAATTAGAATACTGTTTTGCTGGTGATTTATTGAACCAATGTATTTCTTCTAGCTTTGGTTTACGCGAATTAAATATCCCTTTTTATGGAATATTTGGGGCATGTTCTACCTTTGTAGAAGGAATGGGATTAGGTGCTGTTTTTATTGAAAGTGGTGCTGCTGAAAATTTACTTTGCTGTACTTCTAGTCATTTTTGTAGTGCTGAAAAGCAATTTCGTTTCCCTTTGGAATTAGGAAATCAAAGACCACCTTCTTCTCAGTGGACAGTAACAGGTTCTGGCAGTGCTATTTTAAGTAAATCTGGAACTGGTCCTTATATTACTCATATTACTACAGGAAAAATTGTAGATATGGGAATTAAAGACGCCAATAATATGGGTGCTGCTATGGCACCTGCTGCTCTTGATACTTTAATCTCTCATTTTAAAGATACAGGAAGAAAACCAAGTTATTATGATGCTATTATTACAGGAGATTTAGGTTATGTTGGAAAAGAAATTTTAATTGAAATGGCGGAAACAAAAGGATATCAAATCAAATCGAATTATAATGATTGTGGTGTTATGATTTTTGATAAAGCTACTCAAGATACACATTCAGGTGGTTCTGGTTGTGCCTGTATTGGAACGGTTTTTTCTGGCTACTGGTATCAACAATTAAAAGAGAGAAAATATAAGAAAATATTACTAATGGCAACAGGTGCTCTTACAAATTCTACTACAGCACAACAAGGTGAAAGCATTCCGGGCATTGCTCATGCCGTGAGTATTGAGGTTTAATACTTAAGAAAGGAGAAATAAAATGGATTTTTGGGGACAAATTGATTGGATGTTAGTTTTAAAAGCATTTATTGTTGGTGGTCTTATTTGTATTATTGGTCAAATTTTAATTGATAAAACGAAACTTACTTCTGCCAGAATATTAGTTATTTTTGTAACAAGTGGTGTTATACTGGGAGGTCTTGGCATTTACCAGCATCTAGTTGATTTTGCTGGTGCTGGAGCAACTGTTCCTTTGACTGGTTTTGGGAATGCCTTAGCAAAAGGCGCTATTGAGGAAGTACAAAAAGTGGGGTTCCTAGGTGCTTTTATGGGTGGAGTAAAGGCAGCAGCAGGTGGAATTGCTGCAGCTATTTTCTTTGGATATCTCGCTGCTCTTATTTCAAAGCCAAAAATGAAAAAACAATAAAAAAAGTGAACTTAAGTTCACTTTTTTTCTATGCTTTTTTTGCAATTTCTACAATCTCTGAAAATGCTTTTGGATCAGATATTGCAATTTCTGATAACATTTTTCTGTTAATTACTACATTTGCTTTTTTTAATCCTGCAATTAGTTTACTATAAGTTAATCCATTTTGGCGACTTGCTGCATTAATTCTTGCAATCCATAATTTTCTAAAATTGCTTTTCTTATCTTTTCTTCCAACATATGCATATTTTAATGATTTCATAACAGCTTGGTTTGCCATTCTGAATCTAATACTTTTTGCTCCATAGTATCCTTTTGCTTGTTTTAATATTTTTTTATGTCTTGCTCTTGTTGTTCTTGCTGTTTTTACTCTTGCCATTTATTTTCACTCCTTTTTATCCTAGTTTCATTTTAATTTCCATATGGAAGCATTTTTTTGATTCCTGCTTCACAAGTTTTATCTGCATAAGCATTTTGAATCTTTCCACTATGTTTTTGTCTTTTCGTTTTGTTTGCTAAAAGATGTCTTCTATTAGATTTTGTTCTTTTTACTTTTCCTGTTCCTGTATAAGAATATCTTTTTTTAGCTGCTTTATTTGTTTTTAGTTTAGGCATAATCATTAACCCCTTTCATTAATTTATTTATTCGTTTTTAAAATAACAAACATATTCTTTCCCTCTAGAAATGGCTTTTTTTCAATAGTTGATATGTCTGCTAGATTTTCAATAAATTTGTTTAGAATTTCTTCTCCAATTTTGACATAACTTAATTCTCTGCCTCTAAATCTTACTGTTATTTTTACTTTGTCTCCATCTTCTAAGAATTTTCTTGCATTTTTAGCTTTGAAATTAAAGTCATGATCTTCTATATTAGGCGTAACTCTAATTTCTTTAATATCAAATGTTTTTTGATTTTTTCTAGCTTCTTTTTCTTTTTTTGCTTGATTAAATTTATATTTTCCATAATTCATAATTTTACAAACTGCTGGTTTTGTTCCAGGTGCTACTAATACTAAATCTAATCTTTTACTCTCTGCTATGTCTAATGCTTCTTCAATTGGTAATACTCCTAATTTTTGTTCATTTTCATCAATTACCTGTACTTCTTTTTCTCTTATTTGTTCATTAATCAGTAATTCTTGTTTTATATAAAACACCTCCGTTATTTTGGTTAAAAAAAAGACTTTATCTTTTTTCAAGACAAGCCAATTCCTTCTTAAATATAGAACAAAATTTACTATATTTAACCCGTTTTCTAATAGAAAAAAGGTGAGAAGTGAATTGCTTCTTCTTTAACTTTGTTTATGATACCTTATTTTTTAGAAAAAGTCAATAGTTTTTCCATATTTTTCTTGACTTTTTCTTTTTTTTGTATTAAAATAATAAAGCATTATGTAAAAGAATAAACTTCTCCCCGGTGGTTTATTTTTTGTTTACATAGAATTGTCGAAAGACTCACAAGGAGGAAATAAGAATGAATAATACCACTTATAGCGCTAAAGCAACTGAAATAGAAAGAAAATGGTACATTATTGACGCTACTGAAAAACCATTAGGTAGAGTTGCTGTAGAAGCTGCTAAATTATTAAAAGGTAAACACAAACCAACATACACACCTAATCTAGATACAGGTGATCATGTCATTATATTAAACTGTAGTAAAGCCATTTTAACTGGAAGAAAATTAGATCAAAAAATATATAGACATCATTCTAGTTATATTGGTGGAATGAAAGAAACTTCTGCTAGAGTTATGATGGAAAAATCTCCTGAAAAAGCTATGATGCTTGCAGTAAAAGGAATGCTTCCAAAAAATAGCTTAGGTAGACAAATGATTCGTAAATTAAGAGTATATGCAGGAAGCGAACATGAGAATCAAGCACAAAAACCAGAAGTTTGGGAGGTAAAATAGTATGCCAAGAGTTGCAAAATCTAAAACTGAAAAAATTATGTTTTATGGAACAGGTAGAAGAAAAAAGGCAATTGCAAGAGTAAGACTTACAGATGGAACAGGAAATATTACAGTAAACGGAAAACCACTTGATGAATATTTTACATTAGATACTTTAAGATTTATTGTAAAACAACCATTAACTACTACAAATACTTTAGGAAAATTTGATGTTATTTGTAAAGTAACTGGTGGAGGTTATACTGGTCAAGCAGGAGCTGTTAGACATGGTATTTCAAGAGCTTTACTTGAAGCTAATGGAGAACATAGAACTATTTTAAAAGCTAATGGATTCTTAACAAGAGATTCCAGAATGAAAGAAAGAAAAAAATACGGTCTTAAAAAAGCTAGAAAAGCTCCACAATTTAGTAAAAGATAAAATATTAACCCTCGAAAGTTTGAAACCTTTCGAGGGTATTTTTATTCTACTATTCTACTATAATTGCTTGCGAATATAGGTCTTTCCAGTTTTCAATAAATTTTTCTTTTGGCTGTTCAACATGTCTACCTGCACTTGGATCATCTAAATATACCAATTGTTCATCATAACCAATTAATACAAAGCAGTGTTCCCCTATTAATTCCTTAAAACTTCCACTTCCATCTGGATATTTCCATGTTACACCTTCTTCAATATCTCCTGCATTTTTTATTCCCCAAACAACAACAGGCTCCCCTTTATCGATATATGAAAATAAGGTTTCTTCATCACATCCAGAGATATTTTTTACTTTATCTCCTGCAATTTTTTTCATAGCTATTATAATTGGTTCCGCAAAGCATCCATAAGAACCTTCCGATTTTCCCTTACTTGGATGTCCTACAAATACTTTAAACGGATTTCCTGCATAAACTTGGTTTTCATAGATGTATTTTCCTCTTTCTTGTGTAGGTGTATTTTCAATAATATCTTCTACCTTAATATCATAACCTTTAAATTGTAACAACATCGTTGCAGATACCGCTTCACATCCTGTTGGATATCCGAGAGTAAATTGATTTAAATAAGGAATACCATCAATTATTTTTACATCTTGATGAATGGATTTTATATCAATCCATGTCATCCTTGCCAAAGTTCTAAATTGGCTTTTAAAAATAAAAATCATACATAATATTAGTATGAATAATAGTAATAAAAGAATCCATATTTTTTTCTTCATTTTAACACTCACTTTCTTTGTTACTATTATTTATACAATTTTATCTTAGAAAAAGTTTCACTTTTTCCTTTCGAAAACAAAAATTCATATGGTTTCCTATTTATTCTGACATTAAATCAATCGTATCTTCCATTTTTACTCCTTCTAGGTTATAGTAACTTTCTGGTATTTTCCCTACAATTATAGATTCTGCCATTAATATTTGATTTAAAATATCTTCTTTAATCACTTCGTATTGTGATATGATATTTACTTGACAAATAACATCTAAGTAAATTCTGTGAATTGTCTGATTAATTCCTTTTTCTTCAAAAACAGATTTAAAATCAGTAATTACATTTCCTGCAGGAATGATTTGAATTTGAATTTTAGGTCCGATTCCTGCAAGATAAGGGACTCCAGCTAAGCTTCCTAAAGGAATAGAAAGCTTATTATTTTCTTCTTTATCAAGTTCCTGTTGTATATTGTATGCCATATCAGATGCTAACATATCCATTTCGATAACATCAAATTTTAACATGGTAATTGTATTATTATCATCTTTTTCAATTTTTACTAAATCCTCATAATGTACGTCTTTAAGCACTTTACTTGATTCAATATTTAAAATTTCTGTTGCCACTTCTTTTGCTTTATTTTTTGCTAATTCTTTAAAAATCGGCTCTATAGAAGAATTTACACTAAAAAGTACAGTAAAAGCAATTGTAAGAATTACAATTACTTTTACAAAATTCTTTTTCTCAGGGTAATTCCAACGAAATTTGGGAATTTGAATTCGTTTTCTTGAATAGATTTTATCTGCCATATTAGGATATTTTTCTCAACGTATATTTAGGAATAAATAGTTGTTTCCCTACTTCAAGTTTATTTTCATTCTCTATTTCGTTAACTCTCGCAATGTCTTCCATAGTACTTCTAAATTGTTTTGCAATTTTCCATAAACTATCTCCTGGTTTAACAAAATATATTACCATACTATACAGGTCTTCTATTTCTTGATCTTCTAAAGCTATATTTTCTATTACATTTAAATGTTCTCTATGAAAGATATCTATATTGACTTCTAGTGTAATATGACACTGAATCATTCCAGGTGATTCTACAATAAAATCATCATTTTTTACACTTAGTGTCAAATCTATCATGCTTTCAGAAGTAATTTCATTGTTTATCATTGTATGTTGAAAAGGTAAATCTATTCTTTTAGTATCAATTCCTGCTACATTGTCTGATTCAAAAATAAAGTTTAAATTCACTTCTCCTTCTAAAATTATTTTTCCTTCCATGATTTTTTTCTCAGTAATATTCCAATTTGTTTCCACTTGCAAAATTCTATTCTGTCCTATTTCTGGAATGGATATATTTTCTTTTATGTCGCAGTCTTCTTTCATTATTTCTTTCTGACTTAAAGTGTCAATTGTTTTTTGTGAAAACTGTAACTGACTGTTAGGACTATACATATCTTGTATAACAGATAATTCTCTTTTTTCAAATGCTTGACATAAAATTTCAATTTCTGCTTCTACATAAATAGAATGTTCATCCACATTATTCGGTTTGACTACCAAATTTTTAATTTTATATTTAATATTACAAATATTATCATCACTAATATTTACCATATCAATAAATCCCATAACTGGTATTTTCGTGCTTACATTTCCAATTCTGTTACCCTCTGTTAAATACATAATTCTAACGTCTAAATCTGCCTTGGCTAATATTTTGTTATAACTAATCTTTGCCTCTTTATTAATCAGATTTGTATGTACACTTAATATCTCTGCTAAATTATCTGTATTTTCAATCATAACAGTTTCTTTTGCATATGCTTTTGATGACTCCATTCCTACTAAAGAATTTAAGCAAATATTTTGTTTTAAACTCTGTATCCCTTCTACATTATGAATTTCATTTACAATTTCAATTTCTTCGTTTGAATATATTTTTACATTGCAATTTAATATAGCATTTATACTAATTTTTCTTCCATTTAAAATTTTACATTCAATTGATTTGATTGTGATATCATCATCTAGATTCATTCCACTTTTTACACCAGCAATATCCAAGATTTGTGTAAAATCTAACGTAGTATGTATTCCTCTCACTCTTCCATCACTGCTATCTGCTAAATACATAATATAGATATGGATTCCTCCATCTATTCTTACTTTATCATCTAATACCTCTTTTTTATATATGTATACATTCCCACTTGTATGTATGGTACTGACAATATCTGGTTTAATATCAGGAACAATTAAATCACCTTCTACCATAATCATTTCATTTTTTTGTCCCATGATTTGGTTGGCACAAATTTTTTGTCTTTCTGCATCAATTGTCATGCTAATCCCTCCTTTAATTTAACTAATATATATATATTTGGGACATAAAAAAAAATTCCTATTTTTAGGAATTTCTTTATTGTTTTTAAATTGCTTTTTTTGTTGTTACTTGTGTTTCTGGAATTAAAGGGCTGTAATTCTGGCCATCATATACTTGTACTTCTACGTTTCTTGTTAATACATCTGTATAAGTATAAGTAGCGTTTCTATCATTTTCATCATATTTTACTACAAATATGTTAGGATAGATTTTTTCGATGGTAGCTTCTTTCTCAAAAAATTTGCTTCTTCCTAAAGTACCCTTAATAATTATCTTTTGTCCAATTTTTTCTTGAATGTCTGTCTTTAAGTTTGCAATATCCGCTTGATGAATCATACAACCACCAACCCTTCTTAAGATAGTCGAATTATATCATTTTTAATCCTTTTCGTCAAAGTAACATAATGTGTTTTCTCTCGTACTTTTCGCTGTTTTCAGCACTTTGGTCCATTCATTATTTAATATTACATTTGTATTACAATTATATTACAGTTTTTTTTCGTTTTTTATGTCGTCTTTTGTTTTTTCATTTCACCATTCTGCAAAAATCAACATAAACTATATTAAAAAGGTGGTAATCATGAATATAAAAAAAGGAGATATTGTAGGAAGAATTTCATATGGAAAAGATATTTTGTTTTCCGTAAAAAAAATTATTCGAACAAATCATGGAAAAAGTTTTGCCATTTTAAAAGGCATTACTGTAAGAATTGAGGCAGATAGTCCTTTAGATGATTTAGAAATCATTGATCGACATGAGATTAAAAGAAATATGGAACACTTCGAAAAGGATTTAAGAAGCAGAATAAAAAAAAGCGAAAAAGATGGAAAACATTTTTTAAGAGATATATTAGGTGAAAATAATGATACAGGAAAAATTTTACATTTGGATGGAGATAAAAAATATGCTGAAAAGTCCTATCGTTATTATAAGGATTTAGGGTTAAATGCTGTAGTAAAAAATATTCCTGAAAACAAACAAGCCTATTATGTAAAAAGTTTACTAACAAAATATATGCCAGATATTTTAGTAATTACCGGTCATGATGCTATGATTCGAAATGGTAGTCATTTTAATGATATTTACAATTATAGAAATTCAAGACATTTTATTAATACCGTAAAAGAAGCAAGAGAATGGGAAAAAAATCAAAAGGATTTAGTTATTTTTGCTGGTGCCTGTCAAAGTTACTTTGAAGCCCTCATGATTACAGGTGCAAATTTTGCCTCTTCTCCTGGTAGAATTTTAATTGATTTCATTGATCCTCTTGTTGTAGCAGAAAAAGTTGCTACTACGAATGAGAATCGTTATATTAGCATTAATGAAATAGCTGATGAATTGCGAGACGGATTAAGAGGTATTGGTCGGAACTCATGCAAAAGGAAAAAAGAAGGGGAAAAAGACTATCTAACAATGATAGTCTTTCTCTTTATTAATTTTCTCTTATGGATGCTAAATTTGTACAAATAATATTCCAAAGTTCTTTTAATTTAACAATAAATCCTTTTATTTTACCAAATATTTCTTGTGTTTTTTCTTTAAAATTATTTATTCTTTGAATTGCCTCTTTGCCCTCTTGTTTGATATCATTTACTTTTTCTGTTATTTCTTCTCCTTCTTTCTTTATATTGTTTTGCATTTCTTTAGCCTTTTGTAATTCTTCCTCTACCCTTTTTCCAAAATCTAATTTTCTACTTTCTTCTATTAAAATATAGTTTGCCATATAATATTTTGTAATACCTACTTTGTTAAATGCTTCATTTATTCTTTCGATTTTTTCTTCAGATAAATTCAATCCTTTTGCAGCTTCTACTACTGCATATCTGCAATCATAAAAATCAGGATTATTAAATAATAAGCTAATAGAAGTAAACCATACGTCTTCAAATTCTTCTCTTGTTAAATATTCGCTCATAAGATATGCAGCTCTTGAAATAATGGTACTATCTTGATGTTCGCTTTTTGTAAGCCCATAATCAGATTTGTTTTCTAAATATCGATTAGAAGACTCTTTAATGTTTCTTGTTTGGTTAGGAATTTCTTCACATAAAACACCATCAATTCTTTCCTTGTTTTCATAATGTGCCTCTAAGCACATTCCCATAATATCTGCATAGGCCTCATTAAGTGCTTGCCCCTCTATATTGTTATCACTAATATTTACTAAATGATCAAAGATACCGTGTGTATACTCATGGCCAAATACTTCTATCTGGTCATTAAATAAATTCTCATTGCCTAATACTATAAACTGCTGGTTTGCATAGCACGCATTATCTGCTCTATACATTCTATTTGATGTTTGCATTCCTAAAACAATTTTTAATTCCATATCTCCAGTTTGATTAAAAGATAAATAACTAAACTGATTTTTATAATAATCATAGCATTTTTGTGCCGTATTCATAGCCTGTATTACAGGACTATTTTCTTCACTTAATGCTTCTTCTAGTGTATCCCAACTATATAAGGTAAACTTTTTTGTAACAAATTTACTCATTTCTGTATTATTTGCTAAATAAATCTGAATATTTCTCTCATTGTCTTGCATGATATATTGACTTCCATTATAAAATTCATGTAAATCATCACTTACAACAAAATAAATTGGTACTTGTTTATCTAGTACCTCTGATGTCTCATCACTAATTATTACAGTAGCCGTTGCTATACCAATATCTATTTCATATTTGTATGCTAATGTAATCGTTCCAGTTTCTAATGGGAAAATAATTAGCTGACTATTTAAAGGCTGTGTATCCTCATATTCCAATGCTTCAATTGCTTTTGCTTGTAATTCATCTGCTGTATGTTTTGGAGTAATGTCAAAATCTGAAATAGAATAATATTTATTAATCACTCCTTTTGCATTTCCCTCCTTGTCTGCATAAACTAAAACACCACTATTATATACCTCTAATCCTTGATAAACCTGTTTTAGTCGATATGTATTTAGTACATCATTTGTACTAGAACTATCTTCTACTAATTCCTCTGTAACAGATGCTATCCCTAATTCTTCTTTTACATCTTCTAGTGATGTCATCGCACTTTGTGAATCTATTATTTTTACTTCTGAGTATTTTCCCTGAATATTGTTTACTTCTATCATTTTTTGTTTATTTAAAATACTAGTTATTAGCCATGAAAACAACCCTAAACTGATACCTATGATAAATATGAAAATTAGAAATTTATAGCTTTTTTTCATAAATATAATTCATTCCTTTCGCTCTACTCAAGGCACAACACGGTATGAAACATGCCTTTTGCAGAAAA